>JAFYIA010000018.1 GCA_017538865.1 Aeriscardovia sp.
AAGTAGTACTCCCTGACCACCTTGGCGCCGTTGGCCGTCAAAATCCTGGAGAGTGAGTCCCCTATGGCCGCCCATCTGGCTCCGCCGATGTGGATGGGGCCGGTGGGGTTGGCGGATACGTACTCGAGGTTTATGGTCGTCCCCTCGAGGTGCTCGTTTCTCCCAAACTCCTTTTTCTCTTTCAGGATCTTGTCCACGACTTCCGTGGCGGAATCTGGGCTGAGGGTCACGTTCACAAAGCCCTTCCCGGCGGCCTCGGCGCCTTCGACGCCCTTGACGTTTTTAAGCTCCGCCGCGATCTTTTCCGCTATCTCGATCGCCGGCAGCCCTGCCTTGGAAGCCAGCTGCATGGCGATCGGGGTGGCCCACGTCCCGAAGGCGGAGTTCTTGGGCCTCTTGACGGCGATCTTGTCCGCCGGGGGGACCTGCCCCGCTTCAAGCTTTCCGAGATCCCCTTCGGAAGCGAGCTTCCCGCAAATGTCGTGTATCTTTTCCCCTAGTAGCTCAGGGCTCATCTTTCTATCCCGTCCTAACAAACCTCTGCGGCCTTGTCCGCAGCCCATATTATTTATCAATTATAAATTTGCGGGGAAAAAACTCTTTCCGATTTCAAAGCCCACGCTCTTAGGCAAGCAAAGAGGAAGGCGTGTAAAATACCGTGTCCCAAAAGTTCAAATTGGATTTCCAATTTCATACTGTAAAAATTCAGTCAATAAGATTTACCATATAAACGGTTTTTCAATGCAAATTTGAAAGGAGCAGAATGGAAAGCCGTCAAGAGAGAGAGAGAGAGTAAATTCCTCCATTTGGAAGATCGCAGACGATCTTCGCGGCACTGTAGATGGATGGGACTTTAAGCAATACGTATTAGGAGCCCTGTTCTACCGCTTCCTCTCTGAGAGTCTCGAAGAAAGGATAGATTCAAACGAGCGCGACGCCGGAAATAAGGATTTCCGCTATAGGGATTTGGATGACGCGTCGGTAAGCGAAGAAGTGAGGGAGGAGCTGATAGATGAAAGCGGCTTTTGCATCCTCCCCAGCCAGCTCTTCTGCAACGTGGCGGAAGGCGCCAGAAGAAATTGCCAAGACCTCAACCTCAAACTAAAGCAGATTTTCAAGGCGATAATAGACTCCACTTTGGGACGCCCTTCCGAGAAGGCGTTCAAAGGTCTCTTCGACGATTTCGACGTATCCAGCAACAAGCTGGGTAGCACCCTTGAAAAGAAGTGCGAGACTCTAAGGAAGCTCCTTTTGGGAATCGAAGGCTTCCAGCTTTCCGACGTCCCAGGATCTTCCAGAGACACTTTCGGGGACGCCTATGAGTTCCTCATAACCATGTACGCATCCGGGGCAGGAAAAAGCGGGGGCGAGTTCTTTACGCCTCCTGAAGTGGGAAAGCTTCTGGCCAAAATCTCGCTGCAAGATCCAAACTGCGCAGGGGGGTGCAAAAAGGCCATCGGCAAGGTGTACGACCCCACCTGCGGGAGTGGGGGGCTGCTTTTGAAATTCGCCAAGCTGCTCGGCAAAGAGAACGTGGACCACTTTTACGGCCAGGATGTGAACCTCACGGTTTACAACCTGTCGCGCATGAACATGATTCTGCACGGCATCCCCTTTGAAAAATTCGACATCCGCTGTGAAGACACGCTGTTGAAGCCCGCCTTCCTCCCCTCGGCCCCGGATTCGACAGACGACAGGTTTGAATGCATAGTCTCAAATCCCCCTTATTCCATCAAGTGGAAAGGGGACGCCGACCCTACCCTCGTAAACGATCCAAGGTTCAGTAGGGCCGGGAAGCTTGCCCCCAAAGGAAAGGCGGATTGGGCTTTTGCAGAGCACGCCCTCTATTGCCTGCAGGAAGACGGGTGCGCGGCCATAGTCTGCTTCCCCGGGATTTTTTACAGGTCCGGCGCAGAGGGGCAGATCAGGAAGTGGATGGCAAAAAGCAATTATGTGGATGCCGTCGTAGCCCTTCCCGACAACCTCTTCTTTGGAACTTCGATTTCCACCTGCATCCTGGTGCTGCGCAAAAACAAAAGGAACGGCGACATCCTCTTCCTGGATGCCTCGGATGAATTTGAACACGAGGGGAACAAGAACAAACTCACCGACGCCCATATAGACCATATTCTCGCTTCCTTGCGAAAGAGGGAGACGGAGCCCGGAAAATCCTATCTGGCCTCTATCGGAGAGGTCGCCTCCCGCGATTGGAGCCTGGCGGTCAACTTATATGTGCAAAAAGAGAAAGGGGATAAAGAAGAAATAGATATAAAGACCCTTAACCAAGAAATAGCTCAGACTGTCAAACATGAGGAAAAGATCAGGACTGAATTGGATGAGCTTATAGAAGGGCTGGGGTTTTAAATGAAGGCATTTGAAGAGTTGCTAAAAGAATACTGTCCTGATGGAGTCAGGCAATATAGTTTGCAAGATATCTGCAAAAAATTTAAGGGCACCCCTGGAATTACGGCAACCTTGATGAAACAAATAGCAGATCCAACAGGAAACATAGATATATTTGCTGGCGGAAAGACTCATGTGAAGGCGTTTGAGGAAGCTATTCCGAATGCAAATATAATAACAACTCCATCGTGCCTAATCCAATCCCGAGGAATCATTGATTGCGTTTACTGCAATAGCGGATATACGTTCAAAAATGAAATGTGGGCTTACAGCTCCAAGGATGTAGGAGTAAACATCAAATATGTGTACTATTTCTTGAAAACTCAGCTCCCTCATCTGCGCCAAATTGCCGCAATGCGTTCGAGTATGCCGCAAATTAGCATAAGTGACACAGACTCCCTATCCATTCCCCTTCCCCCTCTCGAGGTGCAAGAAAAGATCGCGGACACTCTCGATACTTTCACCGAGCTGGAGTCCGAGCTGGAGTCCGAGCTGGAGTCCGAGCTGGAGTCCGAGCTGGAGTCCGAGCTGGAGTCCGAGCTGGAGGATAGGAATGTTCAATACAATTTTTACCGGAAGAAACTTATAGAAAATGGGGCTCCAAAAGTTCCGCTCAAAGATCTCATTGCGATCACAAAAGGAAAACAACTCAACAGGGAGCTTTGTTCAAAAGTCAAAACCGAAGAAACGCCTTTCCCGGTCGTCAACGGCGGCATGCGGCCTTCGGGGTGGTGGAATGATTGCAATTTCGACAAGGACAAAATCACGATTGCCGAGGGAGGGGCATCCGGATTCGTTAATTGGCAATCTTCGTCTTTCTGGGCGAGTAGCGGATGCTTTGTAGTAAGCGACTGTAATTCAAAAAAATTGAATGAGAAGTATCTTTACTACTTCCTCAAAGAAAAGCAGTCCTTACTTCAATCCCAAGGACAAGGCGCCGCAATCACCCATCTTCATGCCTCCTCCATCCTTTCCTTGCACATTCCCCTTCCCCCTCTCGAGGTGCAAGAAAGGATCGCAGGCGTCTTGGACAAGTTCGCATCCCTCACGTTTTCTATGCAGGAAGGGATCCCCGCTGAAATCTCCCTAAGGCGAAAGCAAATGGCCTGGTATAGGGAC
>JAFYIA010000019.1 GCA_017538865.1 Aeriscardovia sp.
CTCCAAATCCCCCTTTTCGCCGTTCACTTCCATCCTCACCGCCTGGAAGACCCTCTTTTTGGTCCCCAGCCTCTCTTTGAAGGGCGTGTGGGCGTCGAGGATTTCCGCCAGCCTCCCGGTAGTCGAAATTTCCCCCTTCTCCCTCTCTTCGGCTATCGCCCTGGCCAAAGACTTCGCCCTGGGCTCCTGGCAGGACCTGAACGCCTTTTCAAGGTCCTTCTGGCTCCACGTGTTTACGACTTCCTTTGCCGTGAGGGGGGAGGAGGAATCCATGCGCATGTCGAGGTCTCCTGAGGACATGTAGCTAAAGCCCCTCTCGGGCTTGTCTATCTGGAGGCTGGAAAGGCCGAGGTCGGCGAAGATGAAGTCGGGAGCCTGGGGGAAGGAGGAGAGGATGGAGGAGAGGTTTGCAAAAGAATCGTGCACGAAGGCGATCCTGCCCGTCCCCTCCAGCCTCCTTCGGGAAATTTCCAGGGCCTCTTCATCCTTGTCTATCCCCACCAGGAAAAGCGAGGGGAACTTTTTTAGGAAGGCTTCGCTGTGCCCCCCCAGCCCCAGGGTGCAGTCCACGGCAAAGCGGGGGGTGTCCAAATTGCGATCTAAAATTTCTAGGCATTTGTCCAGCATCACGGGCTGATGCGTGAAATCTCGTTCCATAATTTACCTTCAGAATCCGGTTATACAAGAGGCATTCTAATAAGTCATGACTAACAGCGAAGCGGGAATCTCGGATCCGTATGAGTCGGAACAGAAAAGGGTAGACCTGATTTATGGCCGTTTCGACGAACTGAAGAACCTCATAAAGGGGAGGCTGAGCGCCACGAGGGGGCAAAAGGATCTGAACCTTACCTCGATGACGGAGAGGGATTCTTTTGCGACCATGTACGAAGACAGGCTCTCCCTGCTTCGGGCCGGTGAGTACAGGCTGGTTTTCGGAAAGCTCCACATGAGGGACGGATCCGATCGCTACGTAGGGCGCATGGGCCTTTTGGAAGGGCAGAACCCCATCCTCCTCGACTGGAGGGCCAAGGCTGCCAGCCCCTTCTACGAAGCGACGTTCTTCGACGACATGGGGGTTGTCCTCAGGCGCCACATCACCACTGAAAACAGGAAGGTGGTAAAGCTCGAAGACGAGCTTTTGGATCTCATCCCGGAAGAATCGGAAAGGGCGCTCAGAGAAGGGCTGCTCAGCGGGGAAGGCGCCCTAATGGCCTCCCTGGAGGAGGCGCGCACCGGGAAGATGGGGGACATCGTTTCCACCATCCAGCGGGAGCAAAACCGCATAATCCGCATGCCGCTCGATTCTGCAGTAGTGGTGCAGGGAGGGCCCGGAACCGGCAAAAGCGCAGTCGCCCTGCACAGGGCCGCGTATCTCCTTTACACCTACAGAAAAGAGCTTGAAGACAGCGGGGTGCTCATCATCGGGCCCTCCCAGGCCTTCGTGCACTACATAGACGACGTCCTCCCCTGCCTCGGGGAGACCGACATCCTCATCCGCACCATGGCGGAAATGCTGCCGGGGGTCAAAGTGAACTGCAAGGACTCCCCCTTGGCCGCCAGGGTCAAGGGGGACCTTCGCATGATGCAGGTCCTCAAAGCCGCCGTCAAGCGGTGCATAAGGGTGCCCAAGGAGCTTCCGGAAATCTCCGTAGGCGGCGTGAAGCTGGAGCTAAAGCCTGAAGAGATAGCCCAGGGGCAGGCTTTCGCCCGCTTTGCCGGACCCTACGAAGTGGCGAGGCGCGCCTTCGTGGACTACATGTGCTCCCTCCTCTTTTCCAAGTACGAGGATGCCGCCGGAGCCTCGATCCCCGAAGAGGACGGCGACTTTGTGAAAAGCCAGATACGCGAGAACGCCCAGGTGCGCTTCGCCCTGAACCTCTCTTGGCTCCCCCTCTCGGCCCGATGGCTTTTGGACGACCTCTTTTCCAAACCCGCCAAGCTCAAGTCCCTGGCCCCATGGATGACGGACGAAGAGGCAAAGAGCCTCATGAGGGAAAAGGGCCAGGTGAGCGAGGGGGACATACCCCTGCTCGATGCGGCCATGGACCTTTTGGGAGAAGACGAGGTGAAGAAGAAAGGGAAGTCCCCGAAGGCCGATGAGGAATTTGCAAAGTCGACTATGGCCATGTTCGGGGTCGCCCCGGGGCTGGTGTCGGCCTCCGACCTCCTCTCCTCCCTCGCCCCCTCCGAACAAAAGTCCGTAGTGGATCAGGCCGCAGGCGACCGCAAATGGCAATTTGGCCACATCATAGTCGACGAGGCCCAGGAGCTCACCCCGATGCAGTGGAAGATGCTGAAGAAGAGGTCGATTTCCAAGTCCTTCACCATCGTGGGCGACGTGGCCCAGACCAGCTCCCTGGGGGGGACGCGCAGCTGGAAGAAGAGGCTCTCCCCGGTCTTCGGAAAAGACTGGACGCTCTGCCCGCTGGAAATCGACTACAGAAATCCCAGGGAAGTGGTGGAAGAAGCTTCGAAATTCGCCAAGAGGGAAGGCTTGAACTCCGAAGACGTCAAGGCCGTAAGAAGCGTGGAAGGCTCCTTCGAAAAAGTGGAGAGCGACAAGCCTGAAAAGGAGGCGGTCGAGAAACTCGTAGAGTGCGTCAAAAAGTTCGTGCGCTCTTCCAGGGGGACCGCAGCCCTCATAACCGAAAAAAAGAACGCGGACAAGATGGCCGGCCTGGTGCGCGCGGCGCTTGAAAAAGAGTTCGGCCAGGCCGAAGCCGACAGGCTCACCCAGGGCGGCTGGAAGAGCCAGGTCGCCGTGAGGGGGATAGAGGACATCAAAGGGATAGAGTATGACGCCGTGGTACTGATGGATCCCCCCGAGCCCCAGGGGTCGGGCGAAGAGCGCAAGATCGCGGCAAGCAAGCTCTACATAGCTATGACCCGCCCCACCCAAAAGCTCGTGATCGTAAAGAGGAAAGACCCGGCCTTTATCTAGCTTCCAGATCCCTGGCCGCCCTGGCAAAGTCCTCAGGGGTGGAGAAGTTCTCGTATACGCTGGCAAACCTGAGATAGGCCACCGCGTCCAGCCTTTTGAGCGGCCCCAAAACTTCCAGGCCGATTTCGCGGCTGGACACCTGCGCCGCGCCGCGGGAGCGGATGCTCTCCTCCACTTCCTGCGCCAAAGCTTCAATGGAGGCGTACCCTATCGGCCTGCCTTTGCAGGCTTTGAAGACGCCCGTAGTTATCTTCCCCCTGTTGAAAGGCTCGAAGGAGCCGTCTTTTTTGCACACCAGGAGCTGGGTCGATTCTACCGTGGTGAACCTTCTGTTGCACTTCGGGCACGTCCTCCTGCGCCGGACCGAACTCCCGTTGTCGCTTTCGCGGGTGTCTGTGACCTTGGTGTCGGGGTACTTGCAAAACGGGCAGAGCATCACACTTCCCCCGGGCTCACCAGCCTGGCCATCTGCTTTGCGTAGGATTCAAGCTCCGCGTCGCAGATCCAGGGGATCTTTCGGCACTCCTCCGGAGAGGAGGCGCCGTAGAGGGCTATGAGCCCGGAAAGCTGCTCTTTCCACTCGCAAATCTCCTCTTCCAGCGCCTCTTCCCCCCCTCCCAGGAGGGTGGAGAGGAACTTTCCCGACACCCCCACCCATCTGGCCCCCAGGGCCAGGGACTTTAGAACGTCCAAAGGGTTGCGGATTCCGCCCGAGGAAATCACTTCCGGCATTTTTGCCCCGGCCCCCTCTTCGGGCAAGGCCAAAAGCTGCTGGGCGAAGCGGGCGTTTAAGAGCGACTGGACGGTGGAAAAGCCGCATTCGGCCAGGTAGGAAAAGTCTCCCTTCTCCCGCCGGCAGTTCTCTATCGTGCAGAAGTTCGTGCCCCCCTTCCCGGACACGTCCACGGCATCCACCCCCATCTCGGCCAGGGCCTTGATCGAGGCCACGTCGAACCCGAACCCGACCTCCTTTACGATTACGGGAATCTCGGCGGCGTCCCGGAGGCGCGCTATCTTTTCCTTCCACTTCCACTCCCGGCTGCCCTCCGGCATGACGAGCTCCTGCACGGCGTTTACGTGGA
Organism: Aeriscardovia sp.; assembly: GCA_017538865.1. Classification (GTDB taxonomy): domain Bacteria; phylum Actinomycetota; class Actinomycetes; order Actinomycetales; family Bifidobacteriaceae; genus RGIG1476. The sequence continues at coordinate 4,024 of JAFYIA010000019.1, forward strand.
TCTGGAGGGCTATGGGATCGAGCGCCTTTACGAGGGTTTTCACGGTCTTGGGGGAGGTGTCGGCGTTGACGTTGACGAGCACAGGCTGGTTCGTGAGATCCCTCGCCTCTTCAAACCCCTTCAAGGCGGAAGGATCCTGCTCTACGAAGCTCGCGGAGCCGAAAGCCATGGGGATCCCGTTTTTCCCGCTGGCCCTGCAAAGATCCCTGTTTATGCAGTCCCCCTCCTCGACCCCGCCCGTCATGGCGTTTATAAAGAAGGGGGCCTTGACGCGGAACCCGAAAAAGCCGCACTCCGCGTTTGAAAGGTCCGCCTTAGACTCGGGAAGCGCGGGGCGCACCAAAAAAATCTTGTCGAAATCGTTGCGCTCCGGCCTTTTGCTGTGCCGGGCCAAAACTATGTGGTCTTTTTTCCTAGCCGCGGCCGATTGGGCTTCTTCGTTCATTTTTCTCTCTTCAGATCCAAAACGTCGTCAAACACGGCAAATCCGGCGCCCTTCCACGCCAGGGAGAGCTCCCGGCATTTTCCCTCCCCTCCGAGGGCTATGGCGCAGTCCCCGCCTCCGGCCCCCGAGGTCTTGGCCGCGACCCCGAGCGCTCCGGCGATCCTGAGGGCGCGCCTGACGGCCCTGCCTTCCAGGGGCACGCCTTCCGGCTTGGCAAATGATTCAAGATTATACCTGGAAAGCCGGATCACCCTTTCCACAAGATCCGCCTTCCCTTTCGCTGCCCCTTCGCGGGCTAAAAGGCAAAGCTCGTCCGACCTGGCCGCAAACCTCCCCCGGGGCCTGACGCCCCGGATCAGGGAGGCCGTGGAGGCGGGCCGGCCCGTCCAGAGGGCGACGGAAGAAAGGCGGGGGAAGGAAAGCTTTTCCGCAAAAAGCCCGGGCCAGCCCTTAAACACCGTTTCAAACGAGAGCCGGCGCGAGAGCCAGGCCGGATCGAAGGACGAGTAGAAGACGGGACCTAAAAGGCTCGCCGCCACGTCCCCTCCCGATCCCGAACCCTGCCAGGAAAAGTGGGCCAGGAGGGCGAGCTTTAGCATCTCTTCTTCGGAAAGCCGGACATCGTACAGGGACGTCACGGCCCTGGCCAGGGCGCAGCACAG
>JAFYIA010000020.1 GCA_017538865.1 Aeriscardovia sp.
CAAGGATCTTCCGGCCTTTTTCAGATCCCCCGGCTGGAACTCTACGTCCGGGAATTTGGGAACGTGGTTCATGCGGCAGTTCTACATCTTGCTAATATGCGCCGCTTTCATAGTCCAGACCTATAGCGACAGCGGAGGTTACGGGATAATCCTCTCCCTTATAGCGTTCGCCCTGCTGGTGTGCGGGATCATATTTGTGGAAATCGTAAAACACCGACAGTCCAAATAGGCCTGCCGGCGCAACAGGTCAAAAGGAGGATTGAAAGCTTTGGGCGTTATCCGTCCGTCTGCATATTGGAGAGTTTCCCAACTTCAGCCGGATCAACCCGCACGGCAGAGCATCCGCATCGCCCAGAAGAGGCTCTTACGGCCTCCGGCTTTTTAGAACTTATTGTGCACCCTCTCGGCAAAGCCCATGACGTCTTTAAACTCTATGGTTTTGCCTCCGTCCAAAACCGCCCTTCCCCGCATCATGCCAAACACCTGGTGCTGGTTGGATGAGACGGCTTTGAAGTCCAGGTTGGCGGACCTGTCGATAACGGGATCCATCACCGCTTCCAGCCTTCCGTCTAAAGTGAAAAGGTGCCACTGATCGTAGAGGTTCTTGGGGATCTCGAATATCGCCTTTTCGAGTTTTGAAATCTTCCCGTTATAAAACAGCGCGTTTTCGGTCGCGGCCGAAGCATCTCCGAAGCCATAGCCGAGGTTAAACCCAAAGGCCTTCCCCCTTACGTCGCAATTCAACGAGCTCCAGTACCACGTGTTGTCATATGTCCACACGCCCCGACCCCAGTCCATGGTGGCAAAGCTGTTCTTGGGATTGAAATTGTATTCCGCATCCCCAAACCGCATCGTCCCTTCTGCCCTCAGGCAGTTGAGCTTGCGGTTGTAATAGAAATGCCCCGCTTTAGGCCACGGGATTGCTATGCATACGGAATCTGCAGGAGGTGGAGAGGGAAGGAGGAGTATGTCGCACTCGAAGGTCTTCTTGTCAAAGTGCCTGCAGCGGCACTGGATGCGGCGCCCCCCGTCTGCAAAAGAGAACTTGAGGTTGAGCTTGCCGCTGCGAAACTCCGCGGCCCCTCTTTGGGAAGAAGGGGGCATGCGCAGGCGCCCCAAGGGGAGGAAGGAGAGCACGCTCTGGGTATTTTCCCAAGGCTCGTCAAAGAGGAGGAGGGAAACGGATTCCAGCCCCAGGTATCCCTCGTCCGATATGGTGAACGCCGCCCCGTAATGGTTGTTCATGACCAGGTAGTAATCCCATTCTTTAATCCTAAGCGGGCTGGCTTTTATCCTGGTCCGGTCATAAGAGAGCAGAGGCTGGCGGCTCCATCCGGCTTCCCTGAGGTTTCCCTCGGCGTCCAGCAGGGGGCCAGGCTGCGTGATTTCGTGATTTGGCATGAAGACTTTCCGGTGGTTTTCCAACTCCTTCTATTTTACAAATTGGCCTGATCCGCAAGATTGTTGCAACATCTTTCCTAACTCCTATAAAATAGGACACGTCCGTCTCACCTTACGACCAACTTATTTCTTCTGGAAAGAAAGATTCTAGTATGGCTAACGCTAGTAGAACCTGGAAAGGTGACGCCCTGAGGTATGGGATTGTGATCCTGTGCCTCTGGGCAATTGGATGGGGCGTGCTGTGCAGCGGCATAGCCCACTATCCGTGGCTTTTGGCAATGGGAGGGCTGTCTCTGGTATTTGGCCTTGAGCACGCCTTCGATTGCGATCACATAGCCTTTATCGACAACACCACTAGAAAACTCGTCCAAATGGGCAAAAGGACCCGCGGGGCCGGATTCTTCTTCTCCCTCGGACACTCTACAGTGGTGTTCTGCATGGGCATTTTGACTATTACCGCGGTGGAACTGGCAAAGAACGCAATCCCCAAGCTTGCGGCGTGGGGCAACGTGGCCGGAACTATAATCTCCGCAGTCTTCCTCTTCATCCTCTGCCTGGCGAACATCGTCATCTTAAGGAGGACCTACCACACCTTCAAAGAAGTCAAGGCCGGAAGGTACAACCCGGCAGATGACGACGTGAAGAGAGATGGGAAGAGCGGGGTCGACAAGGCCGTGAACAAGGTCCTCAACGTCGCCAACAAGAACTGGCAGATCTACGTCATAGGGTTCCTTTTCGGTCTGGGCTTCGACACCGCCACCCAAGTCGCCATGCTCGCCACTTCCGCCCAGGCCACCGCCGCCGGAGCCCCTCCGACCGCCGTTATCGCCCTCCCGATTTTGTTCGCCGCGGGCATGTGCCTCATGGACACCCTCGACGGATTCTTCATGGCCAGCGCTTACAAGTGGACCCTGACCTCCCCGCTCAAGAAGATCTACTACAACATGATCATCACCATCCTCTCCGTCACCGTGGCCTTCATAGTGGCCTGGATCGAGGTAATACAGGTGATCGGCATGGAGGTAAACGCCCAGCACGGCTTCCTTCTGTGGATTCAGAACATCGACTTTGCCGACATCGGCTACTGCCTGGTGGGGATGTTCGCCCTGGCATGGTTCCTGTCCTGGTTCTTCTGGAAGGTCTTCCACCTTTCGGAGAAGGACATCTTCCTCAAAGAGCAGCTTGAGAAGAACGAGGCCATAAGGGCCATGGTGGTCGAGGCCAACCGGGTCATTACCGGGTCGGGCGAAGCCACCTTCGATCCCGAGGAGCTTAAAAAGAAGAAATTAATTTAGGAACTTGGGAATCAAAAAACGGGGTCTTGCGGGGCCCCGTTTTTATTTGCCTCAAAAGCTAAACCTCCAAGTCCCCGTTTCTCGCGGCCAAATCGAAAATCCGCTTGAAGGCGTCTCCGACCCTTATTCCGTCGTGCTCGAACTCGCTGGTCACTATGCTGTGGGAATTGCCTATTTCAGACAAAGTTTCCACGGACCATTCCCTAGGCACGTACATGTCGTTGAAGTACACCATGGCGTAGAGAGGCACGGGGTTTTGCCTGAGCTGGGGAAGCGAGTAAACGGGGTCCCACTCTTCGCTCCCTTCCAGGGCGAAGGCTGCATCCTTAAAGGGCATGAGGGCCTTATCCTCTTCAAACCTCCACTTATACGTCATCTCGCCGGTAAACATCAGGGGGCGCGCCTCGGGGGAGAACTGCGGGAGAAGATCCCTCTGCCTTTCAGCCTCCCAGCCGGGCTTCCCTCCGCCGTTCATGTATATAGCTTCCTGCAGGGTCCAGTAGAGCTCGTCCCCATAGCTGGAAGTCGCCTGCCACACGTCCCTCAAGAAGTTTTCGCTAAGCCCTTCTCCGCGATCCAGGGCTTCGTCCAGCATCCAGTGCACGGATGCAAACCCCGTAGACATCCCAAAGGCCTGCCCCAAGGACTGCAGCCTTTGGACCGTCATCCGGCTCCCGTCCGGGAGGCGGTAGGAGCCTGAGGAGAGGCGGTCGGCTACGCGGGAGAGGATATCCTTGTCGTCGGGGAAGGCCTCAAAATACTTCTCGTTCTTCTCTTCCAGCCTCTCATAGGTCTTCTCGTACACCTTCGATATTTCAGAGGGGATTTTGGGGATGCCCCCCGAGGTGAAGCAGAGCCTAAAAGCTCCGGGGAAGAAGGAGAGGTAGCACATGGTTATAAACCCCCCATAGGACTGCCCCAGGGAGGCCCACTTTTCTCCTTTGAACCTTTCCAGCCTCAGGTACTCCATGTCGCAAACGATAGATCTGGCCAAAAACCTCTTCAGATACTCCGCCTGTTCCTTGGCGCCGCCCCTGCGCAAGAGATCTCCCGGAGTGATGGGCGAGGAGTTTTCCACCCCCCTCTGATCCGGAAGCACCACTTCAAATCCCGCATCCAGCGCGGTGCGGATCCAGGGCTTGCAAGAATCTATGCCTCCGGGCCTGGGGCACTTTTCCCCGGGGCCCCCTTGGAAGTACACGAGGGGAGCCGGGCTTTTTTCCGCAGATCCGGCTTTCTTTAAAACCTTGTAGGAAATGGAGAGCTTTTCTTCCCCGATCCTCTTTTTTACTTCAGACCTGTCTGAAGGGTCGAGGCCCCTCCAGTCGAGGGGGACGTCCAGCTTCCCCTCTTCTATGCAAATTCCGGAAAGCACAATGCCCATGCTTCCTCCTTTCGCCTTTCTTCAATGCTACAAAAAGCGGGAGGAAAAAGGAGCAAAGGCAGCCTCAGGCCTTCTTCTTGTAGATCTTGTAGGAGGCGTAGCCGGCGCCGGCGAGGAGAAGGGAAAGGGCGATGGAAAAGAGGATCTTGGCGATGTTGTCATGTCCGCCGGTATACGGCAAACTGCCCGTGCCTGACGCGGCCCCTTCCACCTGGTTGTAGATTATGTCGGCAGTCCCGTCCACGAGTGCCGACGAGGAATTGGGGGCGGAAATGGAGGAGGGCTTGTTCTTGGCCCAGTCCAAAGCGACCTCGAAAGTCGGCAAAGCGCCCGAAGCCCCCTTAGGAAGCTTCGTTTCGGCAACCTTATAGGTGCCGTCGGCAAGCCCCCACATTCTAAACAGCCCGTCCCCATTGGTCGACTTGAAGCCATAGGGGGAGGAGGAGTAGGAGTAGGGGGGCTTGCCGTCGGAAGAGGGGGTTAGGTACTCCCCGTAGTACCGGCTTCCCTTGGTGTCGTTTTGGACCGTGAACTCAGCGCCCTTTGCGTCGGCCCCGCTAAGAAGCTGGTTCTGGAACCAGATGCCGGTCAAAGCCGAGCTCTGCTTGGCGTTGGGGGTCAAAGGGCCTGTGCCGTTGGAGTTTACCGCGAGGTTTATGGCGGCGGATGAAGAGATGAACGTCGGGGCATAGGTTGGCGCCGACAGGTTTAAAGAGGATCCCTGTACGAATCCTATTTCGGAAGTGTCCCGGCTTGGAGCCGAGGTCACATACCAGTCGTAGGTGATGGTGAGCTTGGAGGGGTCATGGGCATTCTCTTTTATGTAAGAAATGTCGGATGGAGTGAACATCAAGACGACTGCCCCGTCCTGCGCCTGGGCAACCCCTATGGGCAGGGAGTTGTATGAGAGCCCGTCGACTTTCAGATTAAAATCTTTTACGTTTGAGGCCGCATCGTAGCTATAGAAGATCAGCGCGTCCCCAGTGCTGTTCATGGCAGAAATCTGGGCAGCGGAAGGGAAGTCAGCTTCAGCTTCAAACTCCATAGGCACGCCCAGAGTCGCTGTGGCGGCGGGGCTTTCAAGGGAGCCGTCGGGGCCCTTCACCCCCGTTTCTGTCAGAGAGGGGCTGGACGGAGCGGACTGGGAAGCCGGAGTGGGAATGGAGCTTGAGGCAGAGGCAAGGGAGGCATTAGTCAGGGACTGGGAAGTAGCGGCCTGAGAGTAAATCTCCCCGCCCACAGAGCTTTGAAGCGCCAGGGGGAAGGTCACCTCGAACATGTCGTAGCCTATGGGGGTGTCGCCGTACCCCCATAGCCCCGGATCGCCTACCGAAGATCCCTTCCAGCTTCCGTTCCACGAGACGGTCAGAGAAGCTGGGCTGAGGGCGTACCCCCCGTAAGCGTCCGGAGAGGAATAAGGAATCTCAGTGTCAAACGAGGAGGATGGTTCGAAAGAGGGATTGAAGAAAGAAGTCACATCCTCCCCTGTCGCAAGGTCCTCCACCTTGACGTCCTTGGCATTGACCGTGTACTTGTCCAAGTCGGGGAGGGAGGGAAGGTATTGCGAGTACTGGGAAAGGGGGGTGCTCTTCTCTCCCTTCAGCGTGCTCCAGAGAATGTTAGAAACTGAATTGTCGTACTGGAATATCCAGCCGGGAACAACCATTGAAACAGTAGCCGGAGAGCCTGAAGAAGTTAAATCCGCCGCTCCCGAATAGCTCACCGATTGGGAAAGCGAATCCACTGCAAAGCACCATACGTAACTTTGGGAGTTTAAAGACAGGGTTCCGCCATTGGACGTCAGGGACTCTTGGGCTACGGAGCACACTTCCGCCATATTCGAGGTTGAAGCCGTCACTTCAACTCTCAAAGTAAAGAAGATTTTGACGTAGCGCGCCAAGGCGCTCTTAGATATCCACTTTATGTCGGCGCTGCGCCCGTCGGGGGCGATGCTGAGGGAGAAGTCCGAAGGCGTGACTCTGACCCCCCTCTGCCCCCTGGCATTAAACCCCTTTGAAATTATCCGGGCGTCGGGGGCGCCCGAGAGCGAATAAGTGGCATTCAGGGCGGAAGTCGCCCCGGGGCCGGTCATCACGGTGAAATTCACCGAAGCGGTAGATCCCGGCTTGTAGATGCTGGAAGAGGACGGCCCGCTGAGCTTAGAGGCATCGCCGTTGTTTCCGCTGCTCTCCCTGTAACCATTTTTAATTTCCACCGTTGGAGGATAAGTGGCTATGGTGTAGTCCCTCTTGGTGATTCCGATAAGGTTCAGGGAGTTCACCTTCCCCGCCTTCGCCTTCATGGATGAGAGGTGATGCTGCTCTATTTGGTCCAGTGAGTACACATTCTGTTTTACGGTCCACCCCAAGTGGTTTAGGGCCGGATCGTCCCAGATGACATTCGAAGTCGTGTAAGAGATGGAGTTGTAGATGTAGGTCGAATCCAAGAGGTAGGACTTGCCTTGCGTGATCTTAGTCCATGACTTTTGATACTCGCTTTGGTAATTTTTGCCCAGGACGTCCTTCGGAAAAGTTTCAGGATAGACCAGCTGCCCCGACTTGTTTTCCATGCAAAGTATCTGGATTGCAAAAATCCTTGCGAGTGGGGCCCCGGTTATAAGGCTGGGATGGTTGTCGTAAGTATTTATGAGTCCCTTCACCTCGTTTGTAATTTCGGTCTCGGCCGCGGTCGCTATTGTTATCCCCTTGCTTTCAAGGAATGAGATCACCGCCTTTGGAGTGGCCTCGGGGGTGATGGAGGGGCTCTGGGCTGAGGCGGGGTCGGAAGGGTTCAAGAGGTTGTTTGAGGCGAACGTCTCTACAACCGGGGTCCAGCCGCTTCCAAAGGAAGTGGGGACGGAGTCCAAAGCGGGGGAAGAGGATGGGGAGCTTGAAATCTTTGTGGCGAAAGGGGAATAGGGCTTGGATGAAGATCCAGAAGAATAAAACCCTTCCGTGAGCACCCCGCCGGCTTTGTCCGCATTGTTGTTTTGGCTGCCGGACGTTTTCGTCCCCGCAGCTTTGGTTTTAGAAGTTAAATCCCCTCCGCCCCCCGATTGTTTGCCTGCGCTTTTGGAGGCCGGAGCCTGGGCCGGCACGCTGTCGGCCCTCGCATTCGCCCCTATGCAGAGGGCCGCTGCAAAAAATACCGACAAAACTGCAGCTATTATCCCTACGATGTATTTATTTCGTCCGTCCACGCTTTACTCCCGCTTATCTTATAGATCACTATAATATTTACCATGACACATGGGATCAAGAAAGTCGGAATTGCGGCCCTTTGCTGGCTTTGCGTAATCGCAATGATCGCCTTTTCGGGATCAGGATACGCATGGGCAGGCGACCTTCCGGCTTTAGGATCGATGGTCTCCCCCCTGGGAGAGCAGGATCCCTGGAAAGTATCGCTTGAAGGCGCGGAGGGATCCCAGCTGGGGCTTTACTATTACCATGCAAACAGCACCTTTATGCAGTTAAAGTTTTCCCCCTCGTCCCTCACCGTCTATTCCACAGGGGTGCTGCGCAGGACGGACTCCGTTTCTTCAAAAAGAAAAAGCAGCGTTTATATAACTGTTAAAAACTCCAAAGGCGAAAGCACCTCCTGGATTGACGTCTCAAGCAAACACAAGCCGGACAACATAATTTCAATTCCGATTTCGGACGGGGAAGTTATAACCCTGCGCTATCCCACTTTGGACATACTCCACAGCTACACCCAGAACAGCCCCCTGTTCAGTTGCGATCCCAACACCTTCAACTCGGACATAACCCACACGCTTATATCCTGGGACGGGGGCAAAGTCATAAAGTCCGAAAGCGGGATCAACCAGAACTACTTTGTATCCCAAAACGGCGGGATTCACGAGATAAGCTACCAGGACGAAGCGGTCAAGTTTGCAAACGGGTCCCAAATCGACTTCGACCCCGCAGCCGACGCCTTTGACATACAAAGCGGGTCTAAATCCGCTTCTACAAGCGTAAAAGTGACCTCGGCCACCACCGGAAAGGTTGTGGAAACCCTGAGCCTAAACCAGAGCGCCCAAAACCTTCCCTTCGATGCCGCCAGCCGGGTAGAAATTTCCACCACGGCCTCCAACCCCATAACTTCCGTAGAAAACACCTTCAGCGGGGAGGCGATCTCGACCTCCGATCTGGATACGGAGGGATGGGATTTGTCGGGAGACAACGTGGTAATAAACCGATACAACGCGGTAAAGCTCTACTGGGAGCCGACTGCGCAAAACCTCCCCGTCTACCGCTACATGCTTTACAAGTACCTGGGCAATGCCGGCTTTACAGACCTTAGGGACACCCACCCCTCCTTCTTCAACTGGCTTATCAACGACCCAGACGCGCTGAACCTGTTTCTGACTTCGGGATACGCATCCACTGCCCCCATAGCCGGCATGGGGGCCTACCTTTGGAACAATTCGCTGCAGCCCTCTTCCGAACTTTCCTCCCTAAACGTTTGGTCCCACATCTGGAACAAGTACCCTGACTCCCATGGCGGGGAAGACCTCAAAATCGCCGTGGCCGTAGCGTTGGACTTCGCCCACGGCGTCGTAGCCTGGCAGCCGGGCACGCCCATAGATCCCCTGGGGCGCTACGAGATTTACGCCAATGCGTTCGCCGACCACACCCTCATAGGCACCTTTGGCGACTACAGCGCCCAAATGCTCAGGGACGTCGTAGACGACAGGATAAGCAACGCCGGCATGAAGTGGCTAAGGTCCTACATTTTGGGCCACAACCCCCTTTACACCGTGAACTCTGACATGTCCCACGGCTATTGGCTCATCAGCTACTTGGAGTACAGCCCCTACGGATCCGCATTCCGCGGAGGATTCTACGGCCCCCGCTCCACCATCTGGAACATGATGCGCTACGGAGGGGTGTGCGGGGCAATGTCGAAAACCAGCCAGTTCCTCCTCAACGCCTTCGGAATGCCGGGGCGCGCCGTAGGGCAGCCCCATCACTGCGCCTATATGTTCTTCTACACCAACGGCAAATGGGAATTGGGCTACAACTACGCGGGGTGGTCTATGACGGGTTCGTATAATAAGAAAACCGGAGAGCACTTCGTCATCCCCTGGATATTCAACGGCACGCAGCTGAATATGGATCAGTTTTCTAAAAACAAGTCGTACTTCGCGACTTTCCAGGC
>JAFYIA010000021.1 GCA_017538865.1 Aeriscardovia sp.
ACCAGGAGGGCCCGAAGTCCTTTTCCTCTTCGTCCCAGAGCGCGGCGAGGCCGCCAGCGGAGGAGGCCATTTCCGCAGCCAAAAGGTCGGCCGCGATCCCGTCTTTGTCGGTGGTCCAAAGGGATCCGTCCCGGCACAGGAGCGTGAGCCCCGCGCTCTCTTCTCCGGCCAGGCCCACCCTCCCTTCAATCAGGGGGCTCACGAACCACTTAAAGCCCGTAGGAACTTCCCACGCCCCGGAGCAGTACCTTTCCGCCGCCTTGCCTATGAGGTCGGAGGAGACTACGGTCTTCCCCACTTTCTTGCCCTTTCCCCAGCCCCTGTGGCGGCTGAGGTACAGGGCGGCGGCGGCCAGGAAGCGGTTGGGGTCCACGACCCCCTCCTTTTGGGTCAAAAGGCCGAACCTGTCGGCGTCGGGGTCCGTCGCGCAGACGAGGTCCAAGCCGTCCCAAGCCTTCTCTTTTTCGAGCTTTGCCGCTATCCCGGCCATAGCGTCCTTCGAGGAAGGGTCTATCCGTATCTTTTCGTCGTGATCGAGCGTCATAAACGACCAAGTGGGATCCAAAGCCGAGCTGAGCTGGGTGAGGGATATGGAGTACTTTTCGCAGATGGCGCTCCAATAGTCCATGGAGGCCCCGGAGAGGGGGTCCACCCCGATACGGGCCCCGCCGCGCCGTATGACCTCAAAGTCTATGACGCGCTCGAGGTCGTTTACGTACATCCCCCTGTAGTCGAGCTTTTTCACCCAGATGCCCGAGACGGCCTTCTCGAAGGGGATTCTTTCGATCTTTTTCCAGTCTTTGAGAAGCTCGTTGGCCCTCTCGGCTATGCGGGCCGTCAAGCCTTCGGGCGCGGGGCCCCCGGAAGTGGAGTCGTACTTGAAGCCCCCGAAATCCGGGGGGTTGTGGGAAGGGGTGACGACTATGCCGTCCGCCATCCTCTCGCGCCCCGAGTTGTAGTCGATTATCGCCCTGGAGATGACGGGGGTGGGGGTGAAGGGCCGGGAATCTACGATCACCTCCACGCCCGCCGCCGAGAGGACCTCGATCGCGCTCCTCCACGCGCACTCGCTGAGGGCGTGGGTGTCTTTGCCTATGAACAGGGGGCCCGCCACGCCCTCTTCTTTGCGGATCTCCGCTATGGCCTTTGAAATCGAGACTATGTGGGCCTCGTTGAAGGAGGAGGAGAGGGAAGTGCCCCTGTGGCCGCTGGTCCCGAACGACACCCTCTCTTTGGGAGAAGAGGGGTCCGGAACGAGGGAGTAGTATTTTTGAACCAAAAGATCGGGATCTATCAGATCCCCTTTTTCTGCCGGCTTTCCGGCTCGCGTATATTCCATAAGACAAGCATAGAGTACGGGGGCCGGATCTTTAAGCCTCGGCCGTTTTGCGCCGAAGATCTTCAAGCGCTATGTAGCCTGTGGCGTCCAGATCCCTGGAAGGGGCCGGAACCCTGAGGATCAGGGCCTGCTTTTCGACTTCCACCGCGATGCGGGCGCTCCTGCCCACCACGTCCCCGTCGAGCTCCACCGGGGCCTTCTCCCTGAGGGACAGATCCGCCCTTACGCCCCGGATCTCCTCCATAGTGAAGGCGTCGGAAAGGGGCACCCGCCCTTCGGTGTCCTTGGTCCTTGACTGGTAAAACAGACCGCTTATAAGCTCCGCCCAGCCCAAAAGCCCCTTGCGGGTGTCTACAAGCTTGAAGTCCAAAACGCCGTCGGTGTAGGAGGCCCCGGGCATGAGGTCGATCAAAGGGATTTTCCCGCAGTTGCCCACCAGGAAGCTCCTGAAGCGGACGCCTGAGAACCTGACGACCTTCCCATCTTCCCTTTTTACGGAGATAGTGCCCGAGTAGTGGGGGGTCAAAAAGCTCTTGAGGCCCCCCAAAACGTAGGCCCCCCAGCCCAGGTACTTTTTGAGGGAGAGGTTCGTCAGGCCTATCATCTCGGCATCAGTGCCGATGCCGGAAATCAGAAGGAAGCGGTGCCTGAAGCCGGGGTCGGAAGAATCCAGGAACCTCATGCTCCCCATGTCGATCCTCTTGGATCCGTGGGAGACCACCACCTTCAGCGCTTCCTCCACATCCAGGGGAAGGCCGACGTTTTTGGCGAAGAGGTTTGCCGTCCCTATGGGGAGGACCCCCATGGGGACCCCGGTCCCGCACAGCGCCCCGGCCACCGTGCGCACGGTCCCGTCGCCGCCGCAGGCCACCACGACTTTGGCCCCCTTCTCCAAGGCCTCCTTGGCGCAGGCGTACCCGTCCTTCTCCAGGAGGGTGTCGATGAACATGGGCGGCTGCATGTGCCGTTCGGCGAAAAAGGAGCGCACCTCCTCCTCCGCCTTCTGCGCCCTGGGCTTTGAGGGGTTGATGACGAAAGCGTAGTCCGCCCTGTGGTCCTCCTCCCGGATCTCAATCCTCCTCTCCCTGACCTCCTTTTCGTCCCTTTTCCTTTTGGCCAGGCCTACAAGCGCCCTGCCGGCCCCCCAGAGGGCCGAAAGGGAGAGCGCGAGGAACGCGACCCTGAAAATCGTCGACAGAAACGAATGATGCTTTTTTCCAACCATGTGACAAATCCCCTCTTTTCTTTCTAATCTATTACAAATTCCTTTTCCGGGCATTTAGGATCGCAAAAAGCGCAGGGGCGGGTCTTGTATCATATTTTTGTAGGTCAATAGCGAATTGGAGCCGGAAAATGATAGACATGCAGCTGCTCAGGGACGACCCCGACCTCTTCAGGGTCTCTCAGGGGAGAAGGAAAGAGAGCGTGGAGCTGGTGGACGAAGTCCTCGCTTTGGACAAGCTCCGCAGGGAATCCCTCACGCGCTGGGAGGAGGCGAGGGCGGAGCAGAAGGACAAGTCCACCCTCTTCGGAAAAGTAAGCCGGGAAGAAAAAGAAAAGCTTGCAGGCCAGCTCAAGGCCCTGGCCGAGAAAGTGGAACTCTTGAAGGCGGACGCCGACAGGGCCGAAGAGAAGTGGAAGGAAAGCGCCTGGCAGCTGAGCAACCTCGTCTCGAAGCTCTCCCCCGACGGAGGGGAAGACGACTACAAGGTCGTGGAAAAGGTCGGAGAGATCCGAGACTTTGAGGAAGAGGGCTTCGAGCCCCTCGACCACCTCGCCCTCGGGGAAAAGTGCGGGGGCATCGACATGGCCCGCGGCGCCAAGGTCTCCGGAGCCAGGTTCTACTTCCTGAAGGGCGACATCGCCCGCCTGGAACTGGCCCTCGAAATGCTGGGCCTGGAGTTCGGGAGGGAGAACGGGTTCACCCCCACCATCACCCCTACCCTCGTCAGGCCCGAGATAATGGCCGGGACGGGCTTTTTGAACCAGCACGCCGAGGAAATCTACCGCCTCAGGGAGCCCGACGACCAGTACCTGGTGGGGACGAGCGAAGTCCCCCTGGCCGGCATGCACGCAGGGGAGATACTGGACCTTGAAAAGCCCCTCAAGTACTGCGGCTTTTCCACCTGCTACCGCAGGGAGGCCGGGGCGGCCGGCAAGGACACCCACGGCATAATCCGCGTCCACCAGTTCAACAAGGTGGAGATGTTCGTGTACTGCAAGCCGGAAGAGAGCGAAAAGATCCACCAGGAGATGCTGGGGATGGAAAAGAGCATGCTTTCCAAGATGGAAATCCCCTTCAGGGTCATAGACATCGCCGCGGGGGATCTTGGCTCCAGCGCGAGCAGGAAGTTCGACTGCGAGGGGTGGATGCCCACCCAGGGCCGCTACAGGGAGCTCACCTCCACCTCCAACTGCACCCAGTACCAGGCCAGAAGGCTGGCGGTCCGCTACCGGAACGGGGAAAAGAACGAGTACTGCGCCACCCTGAACGGCACCCTGGCCACCACCAGGTGGCTGGCCTGCATCCTCGAAAACCACCAGCTCAAGGACGGCAGGGTGGAGATTCCCTCCGCGCTCAGGCCCTATATGGGCGGGCAGGAATTTATTTTGCCCCTTCTTTAGACTAGAATGGCTCTCGCACGGATAGGTGCCAGAGCGGTCGAATGGGATGGTCCTGAAAACCATTGAACCCCTCGGGTTCCGCGAGTTCGAATCTCGCCCTATCCGCTTTTTTTATAAGCCGTTTTCAAACCGGGGCCAGGCGCCCCAAAGCCGCACGCCCTCCCTTCCTCCGGGCGCACCTGGCGCGGGAGGGGGAGGCAGCGCAGATTTTAAAGAGGGAAAATGATTGAGATTAAGACTCCGCAGGAAGTGGAAGAGATGAAGCCTGCGGCCAAGCTCGTGGCCAAGACCCTCAAAGAGTTGAGAGAAAGCGTAAAGCCTGGCACGAACCTTCTGGAGATAGACGAGTTCGTGCACAAAGTGGTAAAGGACACCCCAAACTGCTCCTCCCCCTACGTGGACTACGCCCCCGACTTCGGAACGGGCCCCTTCGGGCACTGGATCTGCACTTCCGTAAACGACGCGGTGCTGCACGGGGTGCCCTGCGACTACAGCCTCAAGGAGGGGGACCTGCTCTCCCTCGACCTCGCCCTCAACGTGAACGGCTGGGTGGGGGACTCCGCCCTCAGCTTCATAGTGGGGGGCAAAGGCAGCGCCGCCGACGAGAAGGTCATCCGCGCCACCGAGGAAGCCCTGGCGGCGGGGATAGAGCAGGCCCGCGTAGGTAACCACTTGGGGGACATCTCCGCCGCCGTGGGGGAAGTGGCCCATGAAATGGGATACAGCGTGAACACCGTCTTCGGGGGCCACGGGATAGGGCATGAGATGCACTGCGAGCCCTACGTGCCCAACGACGGGAGGGCCCACAGGGGCTTCAAGCTCCGCCCGGGGCTCGTGATCTGCATAGAGCCCTGGCTCATGGAGGGGACGGACGAAATCTACCAGGATCCCGAAGACGGGTGGACCATAAGGAGCGCGGACGGGTCCCGGGGCGCGCACAGCGAGCATGAGATCGCAATAACGAGGTCCGGGCCCGTCGTGCTGACTGCAAGGTAAAAATGGCAGAGCCTGACGAAAGACAAAAGCTTTCAGAGCTTGAGGACCTGTTTTCATCGGTGTGCCAAGCCATAGACACCGGAAAGGTCGAAGAGAGGGTGAAAGACCTCGAAGCCAAGACTTCGGCCGAGGGGCTCTGGGACGACCCAGACGCCGCCCAGGCGCTCTTTTCCGCCCTCTCTTCCGACAAGGCGCTGCTCGACAAGATCGGGGGCCTGAAAGAGAAGCTCTCGGACATCTCCCTTCTGATCTCCCTTTCCGAGGAGGAGGGGGATCCCTCGGGCCTCCAGGACGCCGAAAAAGAGATGAGGGAAGCCCAAAAGGAGATAGAGGGCCTGCAGATGCGCTCGCTTCTCAACGGGGAGTGGGACGAGAAGGACGCGGTAGTCACCATAAGGAGCGGGGCCGGAGGGAACGACGCCGCGGACTGGGCCCAGATGCTTTTCAGGATGTACCTGCACTGGTGCAAGAAGAAGGGCTACGAGACCAGCGTCCTCTCGCTCTCCCAGGGCGAGGAAGGGGGGATAAAGTCCGTCACCTTCCAAGTCCACGCCCCTTACAGCTACGGAATCTTGGCGAGCGAAGCCGGCACCCACAGGCTGGTTCGCATCTCCCCCTTCGACAACCAGGGCCGCAGGCACACAAGCTTTGCGGGCGTGGAGGTCATACCCCTTGTCGAGAGTTCGGACGAAGTTAAGATTGACGATTCGGACATCCGCGTCGACACCTTCCAGTCTTCGGGCCCCGGGGGCCAGGGGGTGAACACCACCTACTCCGCCGTGAGGATCACTCACATCCCCACGGGCATCGTCATAAACATGCAGAACCAGAGGAGCCAGATACAGAACAAGGCCCTGGCCATGCAGATCCTCCAGTCGAAGCTCCTCGCCCTCAAAAAGCAGGAAGAGAGCGCGCAGAGGAAGGAAATGGCCGGGGACGTGAAGGCCAGCTGGGGGGACCAGATCCGCTCCTACGTCTTCCACCCCTACCAGATGGTCAAAGACCTGAGGACGGGGGAGGAGACCTCCGACATAGAAGGCGTCATGAACGGGGAGATAGACGCGTTCCTTTCCAGCGGAATGCGGTGGAAAAAACAGCATGAAAAATAACGAGAAGACTAATTCCAAGACTATCGCCACGAACAGGCGCGCGAAGTTCGACTACTTTTTGGAAGACGAGATAGAGGCAGGGCTCGTGCTGGTCGGAAGCGAAGTGAAATCCTTGAGGGATTCCCGCGCCTCCCTGGCCCAGTCGTTCATCTCCATAGACAAGCGCGGGGAGGCATGGCTGGAAGGCTCTACCATAGCGGGCTACAGCTTTGCAAACAGCTTCAAGCACGATTCGGCCAGGAAGAGGAAGCTCCTTTTGCACAAAAGGCAGCTGGAGAAGCTGTCACAGAAACTGTCTGTGAAGGGGTACACGCTGGTGCCGCTCAGGCTCTACTTCAACGACGAGGGGATAGTGAAGCTCGCCTTCGCCCCCGGACAGGGCAAAAAGGAGTTCGACAAGAGGCGGGTGATCAGGGAAGAGGAGGACAAAAGGGAGGCCCAGAGGGCCATGAGGCTTAAAAACCTTAAAAGGACCGTAAGGGCCTGAGATATAATTTTTACCGAAGGGGCGGTGCTTCACCTATATATTTTTAGGGCTAAGGGGGTGAGCGGTGGGTAATTGTCCTCATATCCGTAAAAAGCAATCCAAATATATTTTTCCCGTAATTTTAGCTGCGATTTTGGCCTCGTGCATGGCCCTGGCCTTCGGGCTGAGCTCGTACGCCTCCGAGGGATTTAATCCGGACGTCCAAATAGGAGTCTTAAACACTTCGACAGGGCTCCTCGAATCCGATCCCGTGTTCAAGCCCGGCGGGGTTTATACGCTCCAGCTCAGCGCCGTGCTCCCCACCGCAAACGAGGTCAACAGCGAGGAAAACGCGACGGGGTACGCCATAGGGGCCGTAGCCTCAGGCGGAGTACAGGTAGAAAATCTAAACGTCATCAACACCTGGACCGGATCAGATCCATACCCTACCTTTGCAGGCTTAAATGTATATTCCGGCGGAACCGATGGGCAGCCATCTCAATCCAGCGTTAATTTTCTGACACAGATAGTTCAGGGAGACCTTGCAGGCATACCTTTCTCGTCTGGACAGGATACGGGTACGCCAAAACTGTGGGGAACGGAGTGGTCCCTCACCCTCACTTCCGAGTTCGTCACCTTTTTGGAGGCGAACGGCTATACGGCTGCCACAACCACGGAAAAGGCAGGCGCAACGGCGGGACTCGAGCCCCGAGAGAGGTTCGGGGTGACCTTCCAGGCGCAGATCACTTCAGCCTCTTCCGGGGGGAAGAACGCCGTCACGGCCTGGGCCGGCTGGCCCGCCAACTCCTCTGAGGCCCCCGCCGAATGGTCCGGGGCTTCCAAAGACGTTTTGAACATGGGCCCCCAAGCCCAAACGAACGAGAGCCACTTGAACGTGCAGCTTGGGGAGATAAAGGCGGGGCTCCTGGATGAAAAGTCAAAGATAGAGGCTGAAGAGGGATCTAAAATTTCCTTCCAGGTCGCATCCCCCCTCCCCGATCCCTCTTCCATGACAGGAGCGTCTTCCTACTTCGCCTTTGAGCTCATGCCTTCCCTAGGCCTCACCTTGACGGATCTGGAAAATGCCGAAGTCGGGGGCCTCCCCCTCTCCTCGCTTCTCTCGGGATGGAAAGCGGAATCTTCGGGCTCCTCCGGCAGCGTCGAAGGGGGAAACTTCTCCTACTGGACCCTAAAGCTCACATCCGCCGACATAGCGGAAATAGAAAAGGACGGCTTCGCCCCGGCCACGTCGTCCTCGCCGCAGTCTTCAACGCCCGGAATCTCTGCAGGATCGCCTTTCGCTCTGACTTTCACGGGCCAGCTCAATTCCGACGCCTCTGGGAACACTTCCCTGAAGGCCAAAGTCGGATTTATGTCGGATGCCGGCTGGAGCCTCGTCTCTTCCCAGGAAGCGCAAATCGCCGTGGCGCCCCAAGGGGTCCCCTCTGCCGCCCAGGCGGAAGGCCTCTCCCTGAACCTCCTAAATTCCCAGGGCCTCGTCGACACCTCCTCCCCCCACTATTACATGACCAAGCTCGAGTCCTCCCCGGATCCCGCGCAGATAATCGCCTCGCATACCGGGGCCCACACCTTCCAAATTTCCCTCCCGCTCCCCGACCCCGCTCAGATGACGGGGGACAAGTCCGTGCTTGTCATCAAAAACATCCCGGGGCAGGGGCTGGCGGTGGAAAATCCGGACTTCATACAGCAGATCAAAAGCCTGACCTACATAGGGGACATCACCGTCGCGGGCCTCCCTTTGACCATCTTCAGGAACGTGTTCGCGGCTTATACCGACAGGCCCTTCGTCGTAAGCCCCGACAAAATGGAGAACGGCATGATAGAGGGAACGGCTGACGGATCCAACTGGTGGGAGCTAGTTTTGACCAAATCCGAAATCGAGGAAATAGAGGCGAAAGGATCTCCTGCCGCCACCTCGTCTTCCCCGCAGGGGAAAGCCGCAGGGCTCAAGCCCGGAGACGAGTTCGCCATAACTTTCACGGGGTTCGTGACGACGGCGGCTTCAGGAAAGGTTACAGACGAGGCCCAGGCTGCCTGGGCCTCCCAGTCCTTCTCCTCCGCTTCAGGCTCCGGATCTTCCTCCCAGGGAGCCTCTGCGCCCGCCCAATCGGCACAGCTCAAAAACATTTCGACGGTTTCTTCCCAGACAATCTCCCTTTTCCCCAAGGATCTGGAAGTGCAGCCCGCGGCAAATCTCAACGTGGTGAGCTCCGGCTACCAGAACCCTTACCCATACGCCGGGATCGGAACCCCTATGGAGTTCCAGCTCGAGGCGGCCCTCCCCGACCCCGCGCAGATGAGCGGGGAGTGGGCCAGCTTCGATCTCGTAGACGTTCCCCGCGCCGGGATAAGCGTGGAGAACCCTAAAGAGGCGCCCTCGGACTTTGAGATCGCAGGCCTCCCACTGCTGAGCATCCCCGGAATCCAAGTCACGTCGCCCTCTTCCTCCCAATGGATCGAAGGCGACGACATGGGTACGGAGAGCTTTGAGGTGGAAATGAGCGCCCAGTCTGTGGAATACGTTGAAAAGAACGGCTTTGCGCCGGCGACGCTCACGGCCCAGCAGGGGACCGCGGCCGGAATTTCGCCCGGCTCCCTCTTCGCCCTGACTTTTACAGGGGAACTGAACGCCTCCGCCCCTTCCCAGCAGTCGACCTGCAGGGATACCGCCTACAGCCAATACCAGGGGACTTTGGGCGGAAAAACCGTCGAAGACAAGTCGAGCCTCGCATCCAGGGGTGTGGAGTACAACGGCGTCTCCACGCCCCTCACGGCGCAGCTGGGGGTCATAAACCAGTCGACCGGGATGCTCGAGAAAAATCCCGTCTACCAGCCCGGGGAAAATATAGAGTTCCAGCTGACGGTCACCCTCCCGAACCCTTCCGACCTGCAAAATACCTCGGCGGCGGCAAATTCGTACGCCGTCCCCGGCTGGTACGCGGTGCAAATAGCCCCGGGGGCCGGGTTAAATGTAGACACCTACTACGCGCAAAGCGTATCCGTAGCCGGACTGTCGTTCCAAAACAGCCTCGTCTACCTTTCAGACCCGCCCTACTACTTCAGCGTGGCGCACAACCAGGGCTGGAAGGGGGAGGAAGCCTCCCTCAGCGGCTCTTCGGAAAATGACACAGAAATCCCCTCCAAGGATGCCGCATACTGGGGCATCGCCTTCAGCGCGAAAGATCTGGAGTACATAGAGCAAAACGGGGAGTCGCCCGCCACCTACACCTCGCAGGCATCCTACCCCGCAGGGGGCCTCAAGCCCGGAGACAAGTTCGCCATCACCTTTATGGGCCAGCTCAACTCCGACGCCTCCGCCTCCAACCCCCTCTACGCCTTCGTCGGCTACCAGAGCAACTACCCGCAGAACCCCGCCGAATCCAGCGGATGGTGGACGGTCGGGGGCGCTGAAGCCCAGATCGCCTGGGAGAACTCGGGCTACACCAGCTCCAACGGAGGCGCGGCCGGATCCGGGTCAGGCTCCGGAACCTCCGGAGGCAAAACCGAGCCGATGTGGAAGTACCAGCTGAGCAGCTATAGGCAGGCAACCGTATGGGTGGGAGAAAATAGCCCCCAGACCCCCTCCAATCAGATCGAGGTTTTGGAAAACGGAAAGCCTGAGCAGGACGCTTCCTACCCGCAAAACGCCCCGATAACTTTCAGGGTCTCTTCCTCGCTCCCGCCATCTAACGCCATGACCGGAAACTTCGCCTATTACAGGGTTGAAATATCTCCTAAATCCGGGATTAGCGTCTATAACGGGGCGCTGTCGAGCGATGTGGGGAAGTTCACTATAGGGTCAGTCCCCGTCTCATCCATCCCGGGGGCCTACATGCTCTCCTCTTCCTCAGCGCAAGATGTAGAGGGCGGAGGAAGCCTCACCCTGATCCTCCCGCCTTCAGCCGTCTCCTACATCCAGAGCCACAACCTCTCCTCCGACGGCTCATTCGACCTGGAGTTTACAGGGTTTTTGAACCAGAGCGCCTCCACAAAGGCCAGAGCCAACGTCATCTCTTCCACCTCTTCCTACTCTTCTGCCCCGACTGCAGCCGCCTCCCTATCATCTTCGGAGAGCCAAACGAGCGTGCAGGAATCGGAAGAGCAGCTGGGAAGCCTGCCCCTCACAGGCAGCCAGGGCATCAGCCTGTTTATGGCTTCGCTTCTGGGGGCCCTGCTCTTGGCTGCAGGAGCCGGGTGCTTTGAAGCCGCAAAGAGGTTTGGGCGCCGCTAGAATGCGGAAATAAAAAAGGGGCCCTGGGCCCCCAAAACGCCC
This sequence comes from Aeriscardovia sp., assembly GCA_017538865.1. GTDB lineage: Bacteria > Actinomycetota > Actinomycetes > Actinomycetales > Bifidobacteriaceae > RGIG1476. The sequence goes on from JAFYIA010000021.1 coordinate 10,830, forward strand.
TTGCCCCTTACAGGCAGTGGTAAAGGGTGCAGAAGAGGAGTATCAGCCCAACGAAAAGGGTCAGGTGCACAATTCCCGCCAGGCCGGAGATCGCCGCATTCTCCTTTTTTCCGGGAGCCTTGGAGCCCGTTTGCACCATGCCCCTCACGAAAAGCATGAACACCGTTCCGAGCACGCCGATATTGTAAATTATCATGAACCATACAAACAGCGCCCTGTCTGCGGCGAAAGAGTGGGACAGATATCCGAATACGCTGAGGATGAGGAACATGAACATCCCGAGTATCAGAGTGTGAGGGTGCAGATCCATCAGGTTGGTCTTTTTCGCCTCAGAAGGATCCATCCCCTTCCTCTTCGTGTATTCCCTGGCGAATACCCCGAGGCACAGGCCCAGCAGCATGTAGAATAACGCAAATCCCAAACAAACTTTCATTCTCGCACTCCGTCCTGTTTTGACCTATTGCTATCAATATAATTTAATCGTCTAACAAGATAGTCGAGTCCGCCCCGCAGACAACA
>JAFYIA010000022.1 GCA_017538865.1 Aeriscardovia sp.
AAATGGCTTAAATGAATGATTTTTCTAATTCATAAAATAGCAGGCGGCCATAGCATTCCCCTGGTAAGAATGCAGGCCTTCCGGCTCATTTCGCGCAATCAGTCCGGAGTTGCAGCAAAGGGGCCGCATTTTGAAATTAGCATCGATTACCTTTTCGCCAGCCTGGAAACAAGTAGGCCGAAGGCGTGCGGATTCAAAAGGCGCGACAGTTCCCCTTTCCCCCTCTTGCTTTTTGCAGCTCGGCGACTAATATCTACTCTTCAGAATTTTTAGCTTTGGGAGGCAAAGAATGCTTCACAGGTTTAGCCCCATCGGCTGTTTCAGACATCCTTCCATAAAGCGCAGGCCGGGAGGGTTTACTCCTTTTGTCGGCAACTTTACAGGCGCGCTGTCATCCATGTATATGTGGGAAGAGTGGTGCCGATACTACGGCATTCCTGAGAAATGGCCCCGCGGGGGGACCTTTTCAAAGAAATACTGGCAGGTGGCCAATGAAGTGGTTGCGCTGCATAAAGCCGAAAAGGAGCCGATACCTCCGGAGCCCAAGGAAAACTGATGGGGCTTCGCTTTTTTTGCTTAAAACTCGTCTTGCTCCCCGCCTAGCTCGCCCGTGCCAGTTGGGAGGGAGGATGGCCCTCCCTTTTTAAATCCGCGCAGGCGGAAATTGCGTCAGGCAGTTTAGGGCTAGGCCCACAGTCTGATGCGTTGTGATGTTGGAAGGATAAAATTTTTGGCATGCCAGAAATTGATCTAAAAGCGATCCGGGAGAAAATCCCCTCCAAACCCGAAAGCCCCAACCCCTCGCAGTATGAGGATCTTTTGAGGCTGGTTATGGAAGAAGGGGAGCTCAAAAGCGACAGGACAGGCACGGGCACTATCTCGTACTTTGGGGCGCAGATGCGCTTCGACCTCTCGAAGGGATTCCCCCTCGTTACCACCAAGTCCGTGTGGTTCAAGGGCGTGGCCTACGAGCTTTTGTGGTTCTTGAAGGGGAGCTCAAACATAAAGTTTTTGACCGACAACGGCGTGCACATCTGGGACGAGTGGGCGGACGAAAACGGGGATCTCGGCCCTGTCTACGGCACCCAGTGGAGGAGCTGGCCATCTTCGGAAGGGCCGATAGATCAGATAAAGAACGTGGTGGAAGAGATAAAGAAAAACCCCAATTCCAGAAGGCTCGTGGTTTCGGCATGGAATCCGGCCGAGATTTCGCAGATGGCCCTGCCCCCATGCCACGCGCTCTTCCAGTTCTACGTGGTGGGCGGGCGCCTCTCCTGCCAGCTCTACCAGAGGTCTGCCGACATGTTCCTGGGGGTCCCCTTCAACATAGCTTCCTACTCCCTTCTGACCACCCTAGTGGCCCAGCAGTGCGATCTCGAGCCCGGGGACTTCGTGTGGACCGGAGGGGACTGCCATGTGTACTTAAACCACATAGACCAGGTTCTGACCCAGCTCTCCCGCGCCCCCTACCCTTATCCCGCTCTTAGCGTCGACAAGGCCAAAGACCTATTCAGCTACGACTACTCCGACTTCCACGTCTCAAACTACGAGCACTGGGGCGCCCTGAAAGGGAAAGTCGCGGTTTGAAAGTCTGTTTGATCTTTGCAAAGTCGAATCTCTCCGGGAAGTGGCTTATAGGGGACGGGGAAAAAATCCCATGGAAGGTGCCGGAGGACCTCAGAAGATTCGCCTCCATCACACGTGGGGGCGCGGTAATCATGGGCTCAGGTACATGGAAATCCATGGGCTCGCGCCCTCTGAAGGGAAGGGTGAACGTAGTGCTCTCGAGGAGAGGGGGGCCTTTCCCCGGGGCCGTTTGCGTCCGGAGCATGGAGGGCGCGCTCAAAGCCTGCAGCGATCTCGGATATAAGGAAGTCTTCGTCATAGGAGGTGAAGGCCCTTTTAAAGAGGCGCTCCCCTTGGCCGGGGAAGCCTTCGTCACCGAAATTGCGGGAAGGTTTCAAGGCAGCGTCTTTGCCCCAAATCTCTCGGCCTTGCCGGGGTGGAGGAAAGTCGAAGAAGGCGCATGGAGGAGGAGCCGCAAAAACAAAAAAGGCTACAGGTTCCTCAAGTTTGAGAACCTGGGGAACCTGTAGCAATTAATTAAAAATAAGATATCAAACTTACAAGAAAGAACCGTGGCCCCGAGCGGGAACGATCCGCTGACCTCACGATTTTCAGTCGTACGCTCTACCAACTGAGCTACAGAGCCAACTGCGAGACAACAAAGCCAGCATTGCCTCAGGCGACCCGAACCGGACTTGAACCGGCGACCTCCGCCGTGACAGGGCGGCGCTCTAACCAACTGAGCTATCGGGCCATGTGTGGAAAACCACAGCGAGTTTAAGCATACAATAAACGGGTAGGTTTTGCAAATGCGGATTTTTGCGGGGTGAAAATGGAAACTGGAAAGACTTTGACAGACGACTACGAGCGCATTAGGAAGTCCACCGACAGTCAGGAGCTCTCACGACTCGCAAGGGAAAAGGTGAGCAAGGAAGAGGTGGGGGAGGAGGAATTTGCCATAAAGTCCGCCCTGCTCGAGGCGGTGGCCGCTAACCCCTCGACCCCGCTGGAGGACAGGATCTACATGGCTTCCTCTTCATCTTTCCCCAATATCCTGGTGCGCCTCAGCCGTGACGCGGATCCGGGGGTGAGGCGGGCCGTGGCTGCCAACACCGCCTCGAAAAACTGGCTGCTTTCCAAGCTTGCCAAAGACGGGGAGAGGGAAGTGAGGGAGGCAGCCCTCGAGAACCCCAAGTCCTCGTGGAAGGCGAAGCTTGACGGAGCCCAGGACCCCTCATCCTCCCCGGAACTCCTCTGCTTCCTTTCGCAAGTCGGAAAAGACGCCCCTGAAGGGGGCAGGGACTTCGTGCTCGCTTCCATGATCCGATCCAGCGTGGCCCGCAATTCTTCCTGCCCCCCGGATGTCCTCTCCTCCCTCGCCGAAGACCCCAGCCCAGAAGTCGCCAAGGCCGCTTCGAGGAGAGTTTCCCGGGATAATGTACAATAAGGAATTGTTGTGTTTCCCCTCGGTTTAGCTGGACGCTTCCCACTCGCCAGAGCGGACTTCGGGGAATTGAATCGCAATGCGAAAACAACGGCAGAAACACAATACAGAAAAGGTTAGTTGTGAAGACTTTTACACCCAAACCGGCCGACTTGACTCATGACTGGTATGTAATAGACGCCCAGAAGGTAGTGCTGGGCAGGCTGGCTGTCACAGCGTCCACGCTCCTGAGGGGAAAAAA
>JAFYIA010000023.1 GCA_017538865.1 Aeriscardovia sp.
CATCACCAACGCCCTCATCATCGACTACACCGGCATCTACAAGGCCGACATCGGCATCCGCGACGGCAAGATCTTCGCCATCGGCAAGGCCGGCAACCCAGACAACATGGACAACGTGAACATCGTCGTCGGCGCCAGCACCGAAGCCATGAACGCTGACGGCAAGATCGTAACCGCCGGCGGCATCGACAGCCACGTCCACTACATCACCCCCGAACTGGCCGTGATGGGCCTCGACAACGGCATTACCACCGTGTTCGGCGGCGGCACCGGCAACTCCAACGGCACCCTTTCCGCCACCTGCACCCCCGGCAAGTACAACATCCACGAGATGCTCCGTTCCGTTGAAGGCCTCCCCTTCAACTTCGGAACCTACGCCAAGTCCGGCGGCGTGAACGTCGAGACCGTGGGCGAGCAGATCCGCGCAGGCGCTATGGGCATCAAGGTCCACGAGGACTGGGGCGCCACCGCTTCCTGCATCAACAACGGCCTTTGCGCTGCCGACAAGTATGACGTCCAGCTCGCCGTCCACACCGACTCCCTCAACGAGGGCGGCTACGTGAACAACACCCTGAACGCCATCAAGGGCCGCACCATCCACTCCTACCACACCGAGGGCTGCGGCGGCGGCCACGCCCCCGACATCATGGTGGTCTGCGGGCAGAAGAACTTCCTGACCTCTTCCACCAACCCGACCGATCCTTACTGCAAGAACACCGTTGACGAGCTCTTCGACATGACCATGGTCTGCCACTCCCTCAACCCTGCTCTTCCCGAGGATGTGGCCTTCGCCGAGTCCCGCGTCCGCAAGCAGACCATCGCCGCCGAGGACATCCTCCAGGACATGGGCGCCATCGCCATGATGACTTCCGACGCTATGGCCATGGGCCGTATCGGCGAAGTCGGGATGCGTACTTGGCAGCTCGCCGACAAGATGAAGCTCCAGAGGGGACCGCTTGAGGGCGACAGCGAGTACGACGACAACAACCGTATCAAGCGCTACGTTGCCAAGTACACCATCAACCCCGCCATCACCAACGGCGTTTCCGACTACATCGGCTCCGTCGAGGTTGGCAAGTACGCCGACCTCGTGGTCTGGGATCCCGCCTTCTTTGGCGCCAAGCCTTATGCCATCTTCCAGAACGGCTTCGTGACCTACGCCAAGATGGGCGACGCTGGCTCCTCCCTCCCGACCCCTGAACCCGTCAGGATGGTTGAGATGTGGGGCGCCAAGGGCAAGGCCCTCTGCGAGAACCACAAGACCTTCGTGTCTACCTACGCTTACGAGCACGGAATCAAGGAAGAGCTCGGCCTCGAGCGCATGGTGCTTCCTGTTCACCGCACCCGCAACCTGATGAAGGACGACATGGTTCTCAACACCTACACGCCCTCCACCATCGCCATCGATCCTCAGAAGTTCACCGTCACCATCGACGGAGAAGTCATCAGCTGCGATCCTGTGGACGACATTCCTCTCGCGCAGCGCTACTACCTGTACTAATCCCTACGATTTCATACAAGTAGAATAAAAAGGGTGCAGCCCCGCCAAAAGGACTGCACCTACTAAGCTCCTTTTTATAAGAAGGCAATATGGACGACATTATTGAAGAAATAATAGGCAATGTCGACACCTACCCGGATGCCGGGAAATACCACATAGAGACTATCTATATGGACAACGAGGACCTGGCCAAGCCGATCCACCGCGTCACTTCCGACCACGGCCACGAATACCGCATGAGGCTGGACAGGAAAGACCTTCCCCTCAAGAGCGGGGACATCATCTGCAAGAAGATGGATGACGACGAAGGGGAGACCCTGGTAGTTATCCACACCCAGTCCCAAGAGATGATCGTCATCAAGCCCAAAGACATCGACCAGATGGGCGTAATAGCCCACCTTTTGGGCAACACCCACAAACCGGTGAAGATTGAGAACGGCACCATCATCCTCGAGAGGGACCCGGTGGTGGAAAAGATCCTCGACCACAACCACATCCCCTACGACTTGGAGGAGATCACCCTCTCTGAGCCGTTGGAGCACGTAGATCTGAGGTACTGATTTTCTAAAAGGCGGTCTTAATGAGCAGCAAGGAAGGGCGAACAGCCAAAAAAGAGGAATACGGGGAAATAGAGAAGAACCTGGAAATCTTCCAGGTATGCGATTCCACTTTCCCCATCGGGACTTTCAACCATTCCTACGGTATGGAGACGTACCTCAGGGACGGGGTGGTCCATGACGCCCCCTCGTTTGAAAAGTGGCTCTCAGTTTACCTCGAGACCCAGTTCAAATGGGGAGAAGGCCTGGCTGTAAAGCTGACTATGGAGGCCCTGGACAAGGGGGACTACGACAAAATCTGGCAAATAGACAGGATTTTGACCCTGTCCGCCGCGGCTCTTGAGACCAGGAAGGGCGCGAGCCTGATAGCGGTCCAGATGATAGACCTGCTCATCCGGCTCTACGGCTACATGGACGCCAAGGAAGTGGAAATCCTGCGGGAGTACCGCATAAGGATCAAGGAGGAGAAGTCTTTCGGCAACCAGGCCATAGCCTTCGCCCTCTTTATGCACATGCAGGGGGCGGACTTCCGCCAGAGCGTGTGCTACTACTCCTACAGCATTGTCACCACCATGGTGCAAAACGCGGTCAGGGCGATACCTTTGGGCCAGAAGGCCGGCCAGGACATTCTCCACACTATCTTTGGGGACATCATCAAGCTTTCTTCCGCCATAGAGGAGCTTGACGAGTCTTACCTGGGCGCGTCCGTGCCCGGAGTGGAGCTCGCCCAAATCCGGCACGAGACCACCGTGTTCCGTTTGTTTATGTCTTAGTTTTAGGAGGGGTTATGTCTAACGGCAAGCCTGTGATTATCGGGGTCGGAGGACCCGTCGGGTCCGGAAAGACCAAGCTTTTGGAAGACCTTTGCGCCGTCATGGCCAAAGACTACTCCATAGGCGTCATCACCAACGACATCTACACCAAGATTGACGCCGAATACATGCGCCAGAACTCCGTGCTCGAGGACGACCGCATCATCGGGATTGAAACGGGGGGATGCCCCCACACCGCCATCCGCGAAGACGTGTCTATGAACGAGGCCGGGATAGAGGAGCTTGAGAAGAGGTACCCGGATCTGGACCTTATTTTCGTGGAAAGCGGTGGGGACAACCTCGCGGCCACCTTCAGCCCTGAGCTGGTTGACTTCTCCATCTATATAATCGGCGTCCCCGAAGGGGAGAAGATACCCCGCAAGGCCGGGCAGGGCATGATAAAGAGCGATCTTTTCATAATCAACAAGACCGATCTCGCCCCCTATGTAGGGGCCGACCTCAAGAGGATGGAGCAGGATACCGAGAAGTTCCGCAAGCCCGGCAGCTTCTTCTTCACCAACCTTATGACCGGCGAAGGTGTGGATAAGGTCGTCAACTGGATCAAGAGAGAGTGCCTCCTGACTGACTAAGGCTGAGGGGCAAAAGGCGTCAATGGGAGGCGGCAGACTTTGAAGACTTACACATACCCGCGCGATGGGTATACCGAGATTGAATTTACTTACCGAGGCGGTAGGACTGTAGCGACCAAGCGCATAACGGGCGGGCAGTCCAAGCTGAGCGCGCCCCTGCACTTGAATAATGAGGATACGCTCGCGTTCTTCCTCATCACCATGGGCGGCGGCTTCGTCGAAGGCGAGCATTATAAGGTTGTCATAACCTCTCACGAGAAGACGCATGCCATAGTGGCCAGCCAGGCTCCCACCTACGTTTACAAGTGCAATGACGGAAAGACGACCTTCCAGGACGTGAAAGTCAAGGTTGACAAGGGCGCTGTGCTGGAATATCTCCCCGACGACGTCATTCCTTACGGGAACTCCAAGTACCAGCAGACGACGCAGATTGATGTGGCGAAAGGGGCGAGCCTCCTCTACACTGACGGCATTACGGCCGGGTGGTCCATGAACCACAAGGACTTCCAGTACCGCTACGCCCACATGATTTCCAAGATCACCTACGGCGGGCAGCTCATCTTCAATGACAACCTCATTTTGGATCCGCACGCCTTCCAAATGGCGGAGCTGGGCCTGTTCGAAGGCTATAAGAACTACAGCTCGCTCGTAGTAGTAGATGAGAGAGTGGATTCAAAGCTCGTAGCTGAACTTCAGGACTTCAACAACATATCCTTCCCGGGGGCCATAACGGGGATTTCGCTTCTCGAGGGTCCCGCGCTGGTCGTAAGGGTGCTCGGAGAGAGCCTCAACAGCAACAGGGCGATTTTGTACCGCTCCATAGACTGGATCCGTTCCAGGTTCTACGGCCTTCCCCACTTGGATCTGCGGAAGGACGCGGCCTTTGCGAACGCCCTCAACGCCATAGGCTGAGGGGGATCGGCAAAAGGGCATAAAAAAGGCGGGAGCTCCGGCTCCCGCTTTTTTTTGTCTTCCCTCCTCCCCGTCAGGTCAATTTGAAGATGATGAAGAGGAAGTGGAAGTCGGAAACAGGGGCTCTCCCTTGGACCCCAGCTTCGGTTTTGCGCTCGTTCCGACTTCGGCCTGCGTCAGCCCTACCGCTTTTAAGAGGGAAGTCAGGGGGCTCCCCGTTTGGCTCCATGCCACGTCGAACAGCCAGTAGTGTCCGTTTATTATGAAGGTCGGGGTCGTAATCTCCCCCTTCATTTGCCCTGAGGGGTGTTCGAGCGCGGTGTCGGTAGAGGCCATGCTGGTCTGGGCGTTGACCCAGGGCACGTAGGTCCCCTGCACTGCATCCTGGGCCACCTGGGGGCTCACTCCCGCTTTTTCAAGCTGGGCTGTGATCATGGCGTTGGATACCGGCTTGTAGTTCTGGGATTCTTTTGGCTGGTAGTCGGAGGTGAAGAAGGCCCTGACCACGTCCAAGAGCTTGTCCGGCTCGTGCTCTGCCACGTACACTGCCGCCCCGGCCGCCCGGCTGGAGTATTCGTCCGTAGATTCGTCGTTTAAGAAAGCCTCAGGGTGGATTTCCACATTCGCCTGGCCGGCATTGACCATTTGGATGAGGGTGTCGTCGATGTCTCTGTCCACTTCTCCGCACGCGGGGCAGATGAAGTCCATGTAGATGCTGATTGTTGGAACGCCCGGCACCGGCTTGTTTATGCCGTTTTTAGAAATCAAAAATCCCCCGTTGGAGAGGGCTACGGAAGGCTTGACCTTGACGGAGGCGAGCTCCGCTTCCGCCTCCTGCCTTTCCTGCTGCTGGGAGGTGGATGCGGAGCTTTGGGCAGAAGAGGGCCTGTTGGCCCTCCATATGAAGTACCCCACTACACACAGCACCGCGACCAGGACCATGACCACTACGACCCCGAGAATTGTCTGTCGCTTCCTGTCCTGCTTTAGCTGCAGCTCTTTTTCCTTGTCGGCCGCTGCATTCTTTTTTGCCATTAAAAGTCCTTCAGTCCTCTTTTTCTTTCATATGCGGGCGATAAATACTGGCCCCCAGTCCAACGCCCCCAGCGCAAGGTAGACGGTCAAGCTTGCCAAAGTGAAGGCGAAAAGGAGTATAAGCAAAATTATTCCACATCTGGCTGAACCGGGGTGCAGGTACGCGTCCCGGCTCACGGGGCCCGAGCTCTCTTCATCCTTTAGGCGCCGAACGCCCCTGTAAATCGACCTGTAAGCGCAATTCAAACCCAAATCCGCGCTTTTGGTTCCAAAGCGCGAAAAGATCAGGGCCAGCCAGCAAAAGAGCGCCCAGAGCCCCAAAACGAGGCCCCCCCACGAATGCGGGGGGAAGTTTACAAACCTCATCCCCCACTTGAGCCCGAAAAATCCCGCCTCAACGGAAGGGTAGTGGAAGCTAAGGAGCCAGTTTAAAAGGAGGAGGCCCGAGAACCACACGGCGATTATGGGGATGAGGCGGACAAATATCTTCACCGCCCACCAGACGGATCCCGCCGACACTTCAAACCAATTCAAGGCCCGTTTTCCGCGCCTGCGCCTGATCTCCTGGACGTCCAGGATGTAGCCGTACAGGTAGAAGGCCCCGTACAGGATGACGGCGGTTATCATCCCCTCCATCGGTACGGCGTTTGAGAGAAAGAAGATGGGGACGAGCAAAAGGAGGCTCAGAAGCTTGCCGTACATCTTCGGCTTTTCCTCGTCAAATTTCCGTTCTTCGCGGATTTTAGGGGAAAAGTAGTTGGGCGATGAGGAGGAAGCGAAGTGGGGCAGGGAGGGATCGGGCGCCATGGAGCCTTTCAGAGGGTTTTTGGGGGAAGACTTTCCCTGCACGGCTCTGGGGATGGGAAGGAGGGTGGTTTGGGCGTCCGGATCGCACAGCGGCTCGGCCGGCCCCTCTTCCTCCTCTTCCTCGTCAGGATCTTCAAAAGAGGACAGATCCACATCCTCATCGCTGCCAGGAAGGCTCTCTTTGCGCTCGTCCTTGCGCCAGTTCAGTCGCGGGTTAAAAATTGCTCCTCCTTTTTCCGGCGGCGTTCAAACATTTTGCCATATGGCCCCTATCAGATCCTTAACAGGGAGGCGGCGGGAGGGGTCGGGGTCGAGCGCCTTTGAAAAGGGCTGCGCCAGGGATGGGGGCAGGGGGGACAAGTCGGCCTCCCCCCTTTCTTCGCGATCCAGGATGCTCCCTACGCCCCCTCCTGCGAAAGGGGAGCGGCCGAGGGCGGCAAAGGCCAGAACGGCGCAAAGGGACCACCAGTCGCTTTCCGCCCCCTCCCTCCCTCCTTCCAAAAGCTCGGGGGCTATGTAGCCCGGGGTTCCCATGACGAGGCCCGTGCGCGTCAGGTGCGTCTCCTCGGGGTTCATGGCTATTCCGAAGTCCACCAGCACGGGGCCCCAGTCGGCTATTATCACGTTTTCAGGCTTTATGTCCCTGTGGATTATATTGGCGGCGTGGATGTCGCGCAGGGCGAAGGCGAGCTTGTCGGCCAAAAGCGCAAGGTACTTCCCTTCGTAGACCCCGTTCTCTTTGACGTCTCCAGCGAGGTTCTGCCCCTCTATAAATTCAGTGGCTATGAAGGGGGTGGGGCCTTCGAGGTCGGCTTCCTCAATTTTCGCCACATTGGGGTTGGAGACATTGTAAAGCGCCGTCGCTTCCCTTTCCAGCCGCCTCAGATCGGTCGGATCCAAAATCTTCGGGATCTTCAGAGCCACAATTCTGCCCTTCTTCTGGGCCTTGTATACGCTCCCTCCCGACCCGGATCCGAGTTTGGAAAGGATCTTGTACCCCCCGGGTCCCGCGCCAAACAGCATCCTTTCTCCCCTCCTGCGTCACAGCCCACGACTACTATAAAAAAATATAGTATTTCCGCCCCCTGAGCTGAAAAAGAGATGACATGGCCTCTGTCCGCTATGAAGGAGTGAGCTTTAAGTACTCGAAGAAGTCCCCGTGGATTATAGAGGATCTCTCCATGGAAGTCGGAGAGGGGGAGTTTTTGGCCGTCGTCGGATCTTCCGGCTGCGGCAAATCCACCTTCCTGCGCCTGACTTCTGGGCTGGAAAGGCCCGAAGAGGGGAAGATCTATTTTGACGGGCAGGACTTCACCTCCGTTCCGACGCAAAAAAGGGACGTATCGATCGTCTTCCAATCCCCCTGCCTCTACCCCCACCTGGACGTAGGGGGAAACATAGCCCTGGCCCTGAAGATTGCAAAAGAAAAAGGCGTGGAGGAAAAGGTCCGGCAGGCCGCGAAGATGTGTGGGATAGAAAGCCTTTTGGCTAGGTTCCCCCACGAGCTTTCCGGAGGCCAGAGGCAGAGGGCGGCGATCGCGAGGGCGATAGTGCGCCACCCCAGGCTCTTCTTAATGGACGAGCCCCTTTCTTCCCTCGACAGCAACCTGCGCTTTCAAATGAGGAGGGAGATAAGGGAGCTTCAAAAGAGGATAGGCACTACCGCGATCTACGTCACCCACGACCAGATTGAGGCCTTAACTATGGCAGACAGGCTTGCCGTGATGAGGGAGGGGAGGATAGAGCAGCTGGGGAGCCCTGAGGAAGTCTACAAGAATCCCGCTAATACCTTTGTGGCCTCCTTCTTGGGGCAGCCTCCGATGAACCTCGTGGAGGCCTCGGCCGAAGGGGGGAGAATCCGCCTCGGGGGCTTTGCGTACCCCTCCCCGGTGTTTTCCGGGAAGCTCACCGCGGGTTTCAGGCCGGAAGATGCAAAGATAGGCGCAGAAGGGCCGGAAATTGAAGTTTTGGGGTGCGAAAACATGGGGAAGGAATTTTGGATCCGGGGACTGCTGAAGGGCGGAGGGGGCGAAGTGTTCGTGTGCTCTAAGATCCCGGCCTTCCCCGGAGAAAGGGCGAGGATATCCCTCCCCTGGGAAAACCTCAGATACTTTGGCCCTGACGGGAAGAAGATCTCCTAGATTCCACCGTGGCGAACAGGGCTATGGCCGTAGCCACCGAGACGTTCAAAGATTCCATTTTTTCCTCTATCGGAATTTTGGCCTCCATGTCGCACTTGGTGCGCGTGAGGCGGCTTATCCCCTTTCCTTCGCATCCCGCCACTATTACGAGGGGATCCAGTTCAAAGCCGGTCTTTCCGACTTCCCTCTCCCCTTCCCCGTCGAGGCCAACTACCGCATACCCCCTGCCTTTGAGCTTTTCCAGGGCCAGGTTCAGGTTTTCTACCCTGATCACGTTTACAAAGGCGCACGCGCCCGCGCTGGTCTTCCAGCAGGCCGCGTTTACCCCGGCGTTCCTCCGGTGGGGGATTATGACCCCGTCGGCCCCGAAGGCCGCGGCCGATCGGATGATCGCCCCGAGGTTTTGGGGGTCTGTGAGGTTGTCTGCAGCTACGAACAGGGGGAGGGGGGAAGCGCATCCGTCCAGAACTTCCTCCAAGCCTTTGTATTCGTAGCTTTTGGCTTCCAGCAGCACCCCCTGGTGCGCCTTGTTTCGGGCCATGCTCTCAATTTCTCCCCGATCCCTCTCTTCTATCGGGATGCCCTTTTTTGCGGCCAGGGTGCAGATCTCGTCCACCCTGTCGTCTTTCTGAATCCCCCTGGCCAAAAAGAGCCTTTTTGCGGCCATGGGGGTCTTAAGGGCTTCGAGGCAGGCGTTGCGGCCGATTATGATCTCTTCCGCGCTTTTGCGCCTCTCCTCACCCCGCCTTTTTGCGGCCAGGTAGGGGTTGGCGGCCTTTCGCTTTTCCCTCTGCACTTTCTCCTTGTAGGCCTTGTGCCATGTGCGGTCTTCCGACTTCGGCGTGGGCCCCTTCCCTCTCAAAGATCTCCTCTTAGGGATCATTTCCCTCCTTAGTAGTAAATCATCTCCATGGTCTCCCTGACCTTCTGCAGGGTGGATGCGGCCACCTTTTCGGCCTTCTCGTTGCCGGCCCGCAAAATCTCCCGGATGCCTTCTTTGTCTTTCTCCAGCTCCCTCCTCCTTTCCCGGACGGGAGCCAGAAATTCGTTTACGCTTTCCGAAACGTAGCTTTTGAGGGCCCCTGCGCCCCCTTCGCCGATATCTTCGGCGATCTCCTTTTCGCTGCGCCCCGTGGTCAGGGCGGCAGTGGTCAAAAGGGCCGAGATCTGCGGCCTTTTGGCCGGATCGAAAGTGATCCTCCGCTCCGAATCCGAGGGGGATTTTTTGATGAGCTCCCGCGTCTCCTCCGCCGTGGCGCACAGCATTATGGAGTTCTTGTAGCTCTTGCTCATCTTCCTTCCGTCTAGGCCCGGGATCTCGGGGGCCTCGGAAAGGAGGGCCACAGGGGCGGAAAAAGTGGGGCTGTCCGGGCTGAACCTCGAGTTGAACCTTTTGGCTATGGTGCGGGCTATCTGGATGTGTGGGAGGTTGTCTTTGCCCACGGGCACCACCGTCGGCATGCCGTCTGCAGAGTAGAAGAGGATGTCGCAGCTCTGGTGGACGGGATAGGTCAAGAGCAGGGCCGTCAGGGAGTGGTTCGAGGCCAGCATTTCGGCGTGCACGGTGGGGTTGCGCGCGAGCTCGGCCTCGCTTACCAGGCTCATGAAGGGGAGCATGAGCTGGTTTAAAGAGGGGACGTAGGAGTGGGTGAAGATCATGGTCTTTTCCGGGTCTATTCCGCAGGCCATGTAGTCTATTACCATCTCCAGCACGTTGTCCTCTATGTGGGCGGTGGTGTCCCGGTCGGTTATCACCTGGTAGTCGGCTATCACTATGGCGCACTTGAGGCCCTTGTTTTGCAACTCCACCCTGGTTCTGAGGGATCCGAAAAAGTGCCCCAGGTGCAGGCGCCCCGTAGGCCGATCCCCCGTGATCATCTTGAAGGAGGAGGGGGATCTGCCTATCTTTTCCTCCGTCCTCGCGCTCCTCTCTTTTGCGGCCAGAAAGGTGGCGCTGGCTTCTTCTTCCCTGACCTCTTCTTCCATTCATCCTCCAATTCCTAGTTACCCTAAAATAATAGTCCGGGCGTTTCTCTTATCGTAAAAGTTTTTAATGCCTTAAAGGATTTATGGTACTCTTTAGAGTGATGATTTAGATAGTGTAGGCAGGCCTGTAGAGCTTTGAGCTTGCCTAACGCTGACGAGGGAGGTCAAATGGGCCGCGGACGTCAGAAGGCAAAACAGACACGTGCCGCTCGGAAGCTAAAGTATCTCACAACCGACACAGATTATTCCCAGCTCCAGGAGGAGCTTTCAAGCAGTAAAAAGGCCGGATCCGCCGAGGCTGAGGAAAAGGCGGGGGGCGAAGAGAAGGACCTGGACGACTACGCCTCCTGGGCCGCTAAGAGCGCTGCCAAGGCCGGAGAGCTGAAAGAAAACGTAAACGCCTCCCTCAGGGCCGCCATGGCCAAAATGGCCCCTTCGCCGGAAAAAGAAAAGTTATAAGCCGTAGAAGCGCCTGAGCGCGCACTCCTTAAAGTCGTCGAAATATCCGCCCTCTATGGAGGCCCTTATCTCATCCAAAAGGTGCACGAAGAAATACTCGTTGTGGATTGTGGCCAGGGTGCTCCCGTTCATTTCCCTGCACCTCAAAAGATGGCGGACGTAGGCCCTTGAATAATGCGTGCAGGTGTAGCACCTGCACCCCTCTTCCAGGGGGAGGGAATCTGACAGGAATGCCGCCCTTGTGACGTTGTAGCGGCCGAAATGGGTGTATATGGCCCCGTTCCTTCCGCACCGGGCCGGCAGCACGCAGTCGAAAGTGTCTCCTCCGTTTTCGACGCCGGCAAAGATGTCGTCCACGGCCGCGATCCCCAGGACGTGCCTGGGCTTGTCTTCGGGGAGCTCGTCTGTAATCCACGCGCAGATCTGCCCCAG
>JAFYIA010000024.1 GCA_017538865.1 Aeriscardovia sp.
CTGCGTCAGGGCACAGACCAAGGGCGGCTGCCAGTCGGTCATAAAGCCGGGGTGCACATCCGTTTCGAGGGCTATAGGCTTCAAGTCCCCTCCCGGATGCCAGAAGCGGATGCCGTCCTCTTGGACGTCAAACTGCCCCCCGATTTTGCGGTAGACGTTTAGGTAAGTCATCATGGTGGACTGTTGGGCGCCCCGGATAAAGACGTCGCCCTTGGTGGCGAGGGCGGCGGAGGCCCAGGAAGCGACCTCAATCCTGTCGGTCTGGGCGCGGAAAGTGAAGGGCTGGAGGCTCTTTACCCCGTCCACCCTGATGGTCCTGTCGACATCTACGGCTATCACAGCCCCCATGCGCTGGAGCACTGCCACAAGATCCATGATTTCGGGCTCTATCGCAGCTCCGGAAATCTCGGTCTTTCCTTCTGCCTCGACGGAGGTCAAAAGCGCCTGCTCCGTAGCTCCGACTGAGGGGTAGGGAAGGCGTATCATGGCGCCTTTGAGCCCATGGGGAGCTTTGAGCTCTATGCTTCCGTTCTCGTTTTCAGTTATTTCGGCTCCGAGCTGCTTTAGGATCGAAAGATGGAAGTCGACGGGCCGCTTGCCTATCTGGTCTCCTCCGAGCGAGGGTATGAAAGCCCTGCCAAGGCGTTGGAGGAGGGGTCCTGCAAAAAGGATGGGGATTCTGGAAGAACCGGCCAGGGTATGCACGTCGGCTATGTCGGCGACAGAAATGGAGGAGGCGTCTATCTTGACTACGCCCGCCTCCTTATCGACTTCAGCCTTCGCCCCGTGGAGGCGCAGAAGGTTTGAAACCACCCTTACGTCCCTTATGTCAGGGACGTTTTGTATCACCGATTCCCCAGGGGCCAAAAGGGACGCTACCATAGCTTTGCTTACAAAGTTTTTAGCGCCCCTCACCCGTATCTCGCCCCGCAGGGGGTTTCCGCCCCACACGGTAAGGGTATCTTCCTCCCCGCAGGTTTGGCATTGCTTAGAGCTTGTATTCATACTTAGGATTATCTCACAGCAGGGTAAAAATCGGCTTTCCTTCCTGCGATCGCAGCGTTGTCATTCAAGGTCACAGTTTCTTCTATAGATCCCCCCCTAAGTACTTGCCTACCTACCTCTGGCTATGCTGATGGGGATCTACAAAGCTAAATAGGCAGTGGGAGTATGTAATGAAGGGTAGAGTTATTGCAGAGGCGAAACTGAGTCTCGGCTTCTGGGATCGCGATCCCAACGTCCCTGAAAACGCCCAGGCTAACACAGGTCACGCTTTAACCCGTCTTCTTAAAAAAGAGGGGACGCTTGAAAACTTTACAGGGGAATAGATCCGTAAGATAGAACTCAGTTGCAAAAAGAGATAAAGCCTTAGAAATACCCTGGAGATCTCCAAAGAGCATCTAGATGCAACCAGTAAACAAAAGATGGACAGATAAGCGAGGCGGGGAATGAAGATAGTAGGGCAACCGCCATCTTGGCTAGTAGAAAATTGGATGAAAAGCTCTCAGCCCGCACCGGAAGACGTACTTAAAAACGCCCATGCGGAGGAATCTGAGAATGGTTTAATGGCAACCTATTAGGCCAGACCTATATTTCGCCCTCTTTTATTTGTCTTGCCCCCTCTAATATGCGATCGGCTTCCTGGATCGCCCTTTCATATCTATCTTTGACGGCTGTCAGAGTCTTTTTAGCGTGAAAACACTCGATTTTGGCAGCTTCATACTTGCCATACGCATCATCTATTTCGACTTTGGGAGGCTCAATTTCCATTCTGACAGACTCCCATCTTGCCTCAGCAGTTTGCAATTCCGCCTCAGTATCCTTTACGCTTTTTTCGGCGCGCTTCAATTCTGCATCTGCAGCCTCTAATACCTCTATAGCGCCCTTCCATTTGGATTTTAGTAATAAGCATTTGCCTTTATCAGCTTCATACTTGGCTTTTGCAGCATTTAATTTTGTTTTATTGCTTTCCCATTCGGCTTTGGCGGAGTCATAGTCCACTTGGATATCAGGCCATTTAGCCTGAGTCTCCTTCCATTCGGCTTTGGCGTCATTAAATTCAGTTGAGGCGTCTTCGTATTCTGCAAAGGCATTTCTGAATTGAGCCTGTATGACAGACCAGTGAACTCGAGCATCGTACCTGCCTTTAGCATTCTCATACTCAGCATCCGCAGCCAGCCACTGCTGCCTTGCAGTATTCATCTTGTCTTTGGCTGCCTCATATCTGTCATATACAGGCCTATATATGTTTTCCCACTCCTCTTCAGCAGTACGCAACTTGGCATCGGAAGATTCATATTGGCTTTTTGCGCACTCATACTCTTTCTTGCTGGCTTTATATTTTGCTTTGGCAGCCAACCATTCCGCATCGGTCTCCTTCCATTCGGCGTAGGCATTTCTTACTTCTGCATAAGTAGCCTGGAACTCGGCTTCGATGTCTCTGCCTTCTTTGTCGTTGTATGGCAACATAAACTATTCCTGCTTTCGTGATTCTGCGGACTTTCAGTGGCCGCCTCCTACCTATGTATAAGAAATACAAAAAATGCAGCTTTTTAAGGGAGCTGCATAACCCTTGCTGGTTGGGGTACCTGGACTCGAACCAAGAATAGATGAACCAGAATCACCTGTGTTGCCAATTACACCATACCCCAATGGTTGCATCACTTATATTCAAGTTGTCCGTCTCACAATATAGGTGACAGTACCCCCAACCAGATTTGAACTGGTGTTACCGCCGTGAGAGGGCGATGTCCTAGACCGCTAGACGATAGGGGCCAACCTCTTACTTTTCAGTAAGATTGCCGGCACATTTCTGTACCTGCCTCTGATTGTAGTACATCAGATTTTGGAACGCAAGGAGGAAATTCTTTCAATTACGACGGGTTTTCCAATTATCTCCAAAGACTCGAAGAGCGGGGCGGAAACCTTCTTGCCGCTGATGGCCAGGCGCACCGGGTTGAAGGCCTTCTTCGCCGGCAGGGACATCTCGTTTACGAGGGCGTCGGTGAGGAGGGTGTGGAGCGTGTCGGCCTTCCACTCCTCGTCCTGCACTCCTTCGAGCTCTTGGAGCGCCTTGTCGAGGACGGCCTTGTCGCTTTCGGTCAGAGGTTCCAAAGACCCTTCTTCAAATTCCAGCTCTCCCGCCTTGTCGATCAAGGGCAGCATCATGGGCACGGCCTCGGAGAGAAGGCGCACCCTGGGCTGGACCAGGGGGGCGATCTCGAGGAGGAGCGCCTTTTCGTCAGCGCTCAGATCCTCCCACTTCGCGGAGGGGACGAGCCCTTCCTTGAAGAGGTAGGGCAGGCACCTTTGCACGAAGTCCTCGTTGTCCAGCATGCGGATGTGGGCGGCGTTGATGGAGATGGCCTTCTTGAGGTCGAACCTGGCCGGGTTGGCCTTGACGTCGCGCACGTCGAACTTGGCCACAAGCTCCTCCATGGAGAAGACATCCTGGTCCGCAGAGTAGGACCAGCCGAGGAGGGAGAGGTAGTTCAAAAGCCCTTCCCTTATAAAGCCCATGTCCCTGAGGAGGAACAGGTTGCTCTGAGGATCCCTCTTGGAGAGCTTCTTGTTGCCTTCTCCCATGACGTAGGGAAGGTGCCCGAAGAGCGGGGTCTGCTTGGCGATCCCGAGCTTCTTCAGGTATTCGTAGAGCACGATCTGGCGCGGGGTGGAGGGGAGCAGATCCTCCCCCCTCAGTACCACGTTCACGTCCAGTATCGCGTCATCTACGGGGTTGGTGAGGGTATAGAGCGGATCCCCGTTGGGGCGCACGATCACAAAGTCGGGGAAGGAGCCCGCTTTGTAGGTTATGGGGCCCCTAACCAGGTCGTCCCAGCTTATGTCTTCGTCGGGGACGCGGATCCTGAGGGCGGGCTGCCTGCCCTCTTTGCGGAAGGCCTCCTTTTGCTCTTCGGTGAGGTTCCTATCGAACCCGTCGTAGCCGAAGGTTTCCGGGCGCCCTGCGGCCTTGTTCCTCTCGGCTATCTCCTCTGCCGTGGAGAAGGATTCGTAGGCAAAGCCCGCTTCGAAGAGCTGCTTTGCCACGCCCTGGTAGACTTCCTTCCTTCTGGACTGGAAGTACAGGTCGTCGTTGCCCTTGCCGATGCCCTCGTCCCAGTCGATGCCCATCCATTCGAGGGCCTCGATGATCATGTCGAGGCTCTCTTTGGTGTCCCTCCTGTCGTCGGTGTCTTCCATCCTGAATATCAAAGTGCCCCCAGTGTGGCGGGCCTCGGCCCAGTTGTAAAGGGCGGTGTGGATCATGCCCACGTGCGGGATTCCGGTGGGGGAGGGGCAGAACCTCAGCCTCGGATGCTCCGGTATTATCGGTTTGTCTTTATCATTCTTCGTACTCATACCTCAATTCTAGAATCGGCCTCCTTTAATTAACAGGAGTGGATCTAATATAAGGGGAGTACTAGAGGAGCTTGAGAGGAGCTTGGAGGTAAAGTGAGGACGAAAATCATAAAGGCGGCGGCGGCTGCCGTAGCCGGCCTGGCCCTGGCGCTGGGCCTTGCAGCCTGCGGGCAGGCGCAGACTTCTGCCGCTTCGAATCCGGATCCCACCATCAACGTGATGCTCGACTGGACGCCCAACACCAACCATGTGGGCCTCTATGCCGCCAAGGCCCTCGGATACTACAAAGACGAGGGAATCAACATAAACATCCTTCCCGTGTCTTCCGCCGGAGCCGAACAGGCCGTGGAGACGGGGGTGGCCAACATCGGCTTTTCAACCCTCAGCAACGTCGCCGCATTCGACGCCAAGGGGGCCCACCTGCAGCTGATATTCGACCTCACGCAGAAGGATGTGGCGATCTGGTGCGCCCTGGCCTCAAACAAGTCCATAAAGACGCCCAAGGATTTCAGCGGAAAAACCTTCGTCACCTTCGGCTCGGCCGAGCAAAAGGCGGTTTTGAGGCAAATGATAAAGAACGCCGGAGGCACGGGGCAGTTCTCCACCGTCACCGTAGGCACTTCCACGTTCCAGACCTTGGAGAGCGGCAAGGGGACCTTCGGGGGCTTCTATGCGACCTGGGAGGGCGTGGAGAGCCAGCTAAGCGGCCCCAAGCTCAACTGCTTTAAGTCGGTGGACTGGGGCGTTCCCGGCAACCCCACCCAGCTCGGCTACGCCGTAAACACCTCCTGGGAGCAGTCCCATGAGAAGGAGGTCCAGGAGTTCGTGGACGCCACCGCCAGGGGCTACGCCTACGCCATAGCCAACCCCATACAGGCGGCCCATCTTTTGGTGCAGGGGGCCAAGCCCACGGTTGTCCCGATAAAGCTGGCCGAGGCCTCTATGGAAGACATCATAGACAACAACTACTGGGGCGACTCCAAGGCCATAGCCGCAGCGTGGGAAAAGACGAAGTCCGCCACCTCCCTCCCGGCTTCGGCCCTGGGGGGCTTTGGGGACATCAACTTCCCCGAGGCCCAAAGCTACCTGGACTTCCTCTGGAAAAACGGGGTCTACGACACCCAGTCCGACCCCTC
>JAFYIA010000025.1 GCA_017538865.1 Aeriscardovia sp.
TTGACCACCGACGACCGGGACTTCGACCCTCTGGACGAAATAGACGCCCAAATAGAAAAGGCCGTCTCGAACCCCAAGACAGCGGTGGAAAGGGAGGACGACAGGACCCGGGCCGTGCTTTCGGCCCTGGACGGAGCGAAGAGGGACTTTGAAAGGACCGGGAGGCAGAACGTAGTGCTGCTGGTGGGCAAGGGGGACGAGGACTGGATAAAGGTGGAAGGCAGAAAGATCCCCCAGGAGCCCGACGGAAAAATTGTGGAAGGCTGGGCCCGGGGCCTCACCTCCTAAAGGCCTTTTCGGCCTCCAAAAAAGCGCCCTCCCCGCCGGCGCAAAGGACCGCGCCCCCGCCGTCGGAAGACGAGGCGGCCTCCCGAGCCTTTTGGAGGGCTTCTGCGAACCCCCCTTCCACGAGGGCGCGGCCGGGCGCGAAGGATTCTTTAGCGAACTTTGAAAGCTCCCCGGCGTCGGGGCCCTTGCCTGAAGGGTCCGGCACAAAGAGGACGAGGCCAGAGGCCTCGGCCAAAAGGGGGAGGGAAGAGGGGTCGAAGCGCGCCCCTGGAACAATGACCGCCGCGAGGAGGGAGGGGCGGAAGTTTTCTTCCACCGCGTCCAGGCACAGCCCTATCTCAAAGCGGGAGGAGGCGCAGGAAGCGAGGGTGAGGGGGTCCTGGGCCACGGGCCTCAGGCTCCCCGGGACTTTGACCGTGGAGAAGGCCTCGGATACTAGGTCCTCTTCGAGCCTCCCCTCGCCTATAAGCCCTTCCCCCGCCGCCAGGGCGAGGAGCGCCATGTGGGCCTGGAAGCCCCCGAAGAGCTTTATGGGGACCTGCGGGTAGAGCCCGCGGGGGGTGGAAAGGTCGGCGACCTGGCCCCCTACGGCGGGAAGATCGTTCGACACTTCCATCCCTTCCCCGTCAAAGAGGAGGCGCGCACCGGCGTCCTGCGCCCTTTCCCTCAGCGCCCTCTCCGCTTCCTCTTCCTGGGGCGAAGAAAAGGCGAAGGCCTTTTCCCCCACAAGGCCTGCCAAAAGCGGGACCGGCGCCCCCTCCGGGAGGGGGGTGAAGAGGCAGCCTTCGGCCCCTAAGGGCAGGTAGGCTTCAAACCCCTCCCCGGGGCCCACCTCGAACACGGCAGCGTCCACGGGCTCGTCTGAAAATTCCAAGGCCGCAAGGCATAAGAGCGCCTCCATAGGCCCCATCTTGCCCAAGCCCTCGCTTTCAAATCTCTCTTTGGCCAAAAAGAGGAAGTTTTCAAGCTCCCCGAAAAGGTCGGAAAGCCTCTTTTCTTCGACCCCCTTCCCCCTGGCCCCGATGCACTCCCCGAGGCTTTGAGCTCCGGAGGAGAATAGGCCCGAGGGAATCCCGTAGGAGCAAAGGAGCGAGTAGAGGAGCCGGGAGGCGGGGCGGCGCCCCCTGCCTAAAACGAGGACGGACTTGAACAGCCCCTCCGGGCGCCCGAGAAGGTCGAGGGCGACCTTCATCCTCTCCGGCGCCAGCCCTTCCTTTTCGGGCTTCATGGACCAAATTTCCTTCCAAATTTCGCTTTCGCTTTTCCCCATAACCCCTCCCTCGGGCGGCTCTGCTTTTACTGGGATATCATAAACTGAGAAGGTGAGACAGTGCGGTATGTAAAGATTTTGGCGGCGCTTCTAGCGGCGGCCGCCCTCCCACTATTGGCAGGATGCGGTAACACCCCGGCCCAGGAGAGCGCCTCTTCAGCCCTCTCCTCCCCTTCCCTGTGGTACGTGTCGAAGTATCCTGCGGGGACGAAGGTCAAGATAACCCAGATCCTCTACTTTTCTTCGGGGCGCGTCACCCCCTACAACGCCTCCCCGGGCTTCACCTATTCCCAGATCCTGGGCAAGAGCCGGCAGGCAATCCTGAGCGAGGCCCTCTCCATGGACAAATCCCAGTTTGAAAAGAGCGTGAAGAGCGACGTGGCCTCCTTCGAGCAGATAATCTCCACGCAAAAGTCCATAGAAGAGGGGGCGAGCGTCGCGGCGGGGGCCTCTTCGGCCGAGGGCAACGAGCAGGCCCGGGCGGGGCAGATCTCATCCGCCCAGGCCGCCATCGCGGCCGCGCAAAAGAGCATAGAAAACGTGGAGGCCGCCTCCTACAAGGCCCCCTCCCCCGTCCCCTACACCCTCTCCGGATCTACCCTCTCCTTTACGGCCCCGGAGGCCTCCGGAGGGGAGCTCGCATCTTCCTGCCAGCAGTCCCTCTCCTGCTCTTCCGTCCTCCCCTCCCCCTACAAGGAGCAGACCTTCTCCTACTCCCTTTCCCCCGCCCCCGTAATCGAGGCGGGCGGCAAGCCCTTCTCGGGCTTTCGGGTCGGAGTCGGGGCCGACGCCTCCTACATCCAGACGGAGTCCGGAGACCAATTCGAGCTGTGAAAGGAAAAGATGACCCCCGAGTTCATAAAAGACCTTAGAAGGAAAGTGGGGAAGGAGAGGCTCTGGATAAGCGGGGTCGAGGCCTTCGTGGAAAACGAAAAAGGGGAAGTGCTCCTGGCAAAGAGGAAGGACGACGGGCTGTGGTGCGTGGTAGCCGGAATCATAGAGCCGGGAGAGCAGCCCGCCGATGCCGCGGCGAGGGAAGTCGAAGAAGAGACAGGGGTAAAGTGCATCCCCGAAAAGGTAGCCAGGGTGGAATCTATGACGGAGCCCCGGATCTACCCCAACGGGGACGAGGTCCTGGCCTTAAACATCCTCTTTTGCTGCCATGCCGGGGGGCATCAAATTCCCGCCTGCCCTGACGGGGAAAACGAGGATTCGGGCTGGTTTCCCCCTTCCCGCCTGCCCTCCCCCATTTCCCAAAGGACTTTGAGCCTCCTCTCCTTTGTGAAAGCCCGCCGGGGTCCTGAAGCGGCCTTCCTCTTTGAGGGGCGCCCCCGCCCGGGAGGGGGGGAGGCGCCCAAGAAGGGCGCTTTGGCCGCGCGCAGGGTCTCTACCGACGGATCCGCCCTCTCCAACCCCGAAGGGGCCATGGGTTGGGCGTGGGTGGATCAGGAGAGCGGGGAAAGGGAGTGCGGGGGGTGCCGGAAGGGCACCAACCAGGTAGGGGAGCTCACGGCCGTCCTCATGGCCCTGCGCCGCTTCAGGGAGGGGGACCTTCTCATAGAGACGGACTCCCGCTACGCCATAGGCTGCAGCAGGGACTGGGTCAAAGCATGGAAAAAGAGGGGGTGGAAGAAGGCCGACGGGAGCCCGGTCAAAAACCTCCCCCTCATCCGGGCGATAGACGAAGAAATCTCTAAGAGGGGTGGTAGCGTTGAGTTTGCATGGGTCAAGGGGCACGCCGGCAACCCCTTCAACGAGGCGGCCGACTCCCTGGCCTCAGGCTGCGCCAGGGGCGTGGCCGGGGGGGAGGAAGGAGAGAAGCTCCCCCCGGAAGCGAGAGAGTCTTTGAGAGGAATGTGAAATGGATATTTCCCAGCTCAAGAAGGAGGCGGGCGTAAAGGCCTGCCAGATGGTCGAAAGCGGCATGACCCTGGGGGTGGGGACCGGATCCACCGTAGCCTACTTCATAGAGGAGCTCGGCCGCAGGCACAAGGAGGAAGGGCTTGAAGCCCGCTGCGTCCCCACCTCCATAAGGTCCGCAGAGGCCCTCAGGAAGGTGGGGATGGAAGTGTGCGACATAGACAAGGTCGGCAGAATCGACCTCACCGTGGACGGCGCCGACGCCGTAGATCCCAAGCTCAATGGCCTCAAAGGCCTCGGCGGGGCCCTCCTTTGGGAAAAGATAGTGGCAGAAAACTCGGACCGCTACGTGTGGATAGTGGACGAAAGCAAGCTGGTCCCCGCCCTCCGCGGGAAAGTGTGCCTGGAAGTCGTGAAGTTCGGCGCGGGAAGGCTCTTAAAGGAGCTGGAAGAGAGCGGGCTCAACCCCTCTTTCAAGCAGGGGGAGAACGGCCCCGCTCTCACCGACAGCTCCAACTACTTGATTGAGCTGGATCTGGGGGAAATCAAGGATCCGGCCTTTTTGGCCACGGACCTGAAGCAGAGGACCGGGGTCATAGAGCACGGAATGTTTTTGGGGATGGTCGACGAAGTGATCGCGGCCAGGGAAACCGGAATCGAAATTATAAAAAAAGCCACCGCTTGACAGGGATGGCTTGAAAACTACTTGCGCTGGTGCCTGGTCTTCCTCAGCATTTTGCGGTGCTTCTTTTTGCTCATCCTCTTGCGGCGCTTCTTAATTACGGACCCCATTTTTCCCTCCTTGTAAAGAAAATAAACGCTGTAATGCTAATCCTAGCATAAGACTAAAACGGGAAGGCCCTCCAGAAAGACTGGGCGCTCTTTCCGGGGCCGGTGGCCTCGAAAACGCAGGTGGAGTTCTGCCAGAGGGCGGTGGTCTGGGAGGGCTTCTCCTCCTCTTTGACTTCGTAGTTCCCCGTTTGGGCGCCGTTCACAGTGACTTTACCGGAGGAAAGGGAAGTTCCCTGGAGGGCGGAAGAGAGGGAGGAGTACTCCCCGGCCGCGTTCCCGGCCAGGGGCCACTGGGCCGCCAGAAGCGTGACGTCGTCCTGGCCGTCGTCGTAAGTCACCACCCACTCCTCTATGGGGTAGCCCTTCTGCCATGTCGTAGCGGGCTTGACCGAGATGCGCGCATAGCTTCCCACGTAGTTGGGCATGGCCTCTTCGAGCTTGGTGGCCCCCTGGGGGAGCGGGACGAACTTTACGGTCCTGGCCGGGGAGACCTGGGAAGTTTGCGGCGCCTGGGCCTGGGCCTGCGAGGGCTGCGCCTTTCTATGCGCCCAGCCCGGCCAGATGAAGGCGGAGATGAGGACCAGGATCGCGGCCACCACTATCACAATTACGATTCTGGCGCCCATGTGCTCCCTGGGATCGGGCCTGCTTTGATTACTTTCCATATTCTTCTTCGAGAGGGCCCTCCACGCCCGGCTTTGCAAAATCCACGGCGCCCTTTCCAGATCGGCTCTGCCTTTGGGCTTATAATGACTTTTCCCATTCTAATAAGGGAATTTGAAATCTATCAGGGGGGCAAATGAAAAAGTGGTTCTGCGCCCGGTGCGGGTGGGAGAGCTCGAAGTGGTACGGAAGGTGCCCCGAATGCGGAAACTGGGAGCTGGAGGAAAAAGACGAAGCCCCGGCCGCGGCCAAAGCGCCTCCGCGCCTACCCTCCCTCGTCTTCCCCTCAGTCTCCCTCAAAGCCCAAAAGGAGGAGAGGATCCCCACAGGCTTCGGGGAGCTGGACAGAGTCCTAGGGGGGGGAGTGGTGCCGGGATCGGCCATACTCCTAGCCGGGGAGCCGGGGATCGGAAAATCCACCATACTCCTTCAGGCCTCCGCCAATATCGCCCGCGGGGGGCGCAAGGTGCTGTACGTCTCGGCCGAAGAATCCTGCTCCCAGGTGGCCGCGAGGATGGAGAGGGTGGGGGCCTTTTGCGAGGGCCTCTTCGTCACGTCCACCAGGGATGCGGAGGAGGCCGTGGCCACAGCCGGGAAGCTCTCCCCCGATCTCGCCGTATTCGATTCCATCCAGGCCCTCGCATCCCCCGGGGCGGGGGGATCGGCCTCACAGATAAGGGAGGCGAGCTCGAAGATAATCGAATTTTCCAAGAGGAGCGGCGCAGCCTCCCTTATCGTGGGCCACGTCACCAAGGACGGCTCCATCGCCGGCCCCAGGACTATGGAGCACCTGGTGGACGTGGTGTGCCAGTTTGAGGGGGAGAGCCACACGTCCCTCAGAATTGTGAGGGCCGTAAAAAACAGGTTCGGCTCCACTGACGAGATAGGGTGCTTCGAGATGAAAGGCGGAGGTGTCGAAGAAGTTACCGACCCCTACGGGATTTTTTTGGCCCGCGGGGAGAGCGCGGCCCCCGGAAAGTGCGTGGCGCTGCCCATGGAGGGAAAAAGGTGCCTGCCTTTGGAGATAGAGGCCCTGTGCGCGCCGAGGCTGCGCGGGGAGAGCAGCCAGAGGGCCGTAAACGGCCTCGACTACAGCAGGGTGGCCATGATAGCCGCGGCGCTCCAGCAGCATGCAAAAATATACCTGTCGGGAAGGGACCTGTACCTTTCCACCATAGCCGGGGCCAGGACCCGGGAGCCGGCGTCCGACCTGGCCATAGCGCTGGCCCTCGCTTCGTCTTTCAAAAACTCCCCGCTCCCCGGGGTGGCCGCCATAGGGGAGGTGTCCCTTACTGGGCGCATAAGGCCCGTCGGGATGGCGGAGCAGAGGCTGGAGACGGCGGAGAGGA
Source organism: Aeriscardovia sp. (assembly GCA_017538865.1). Taxonomy (GTDB): domain Bacteria; phylum Actinomycetota; class Actinomycetes; order Actinomycetales; family Bifidobacteriaceae; genus RGIG1476. The sequence goes on from JAFYIA010000025.1 coordinate 6,223, forward strand.
TGGGGTTCAAGTCGGCCATAGTCCCTGCCGCGCAAAAGGATCTGAAAGGGAGGGGGAAAATCTCCCTTTTCAGAGTCGATAATTTAAACGATATCCTTCAGCTTCTAAGGTAGTGAGAAATGGAAGAAAAGCCTAACACGTTCGAGTACGGGTACAGGAGGAAGGACTACGGCCCCGACGAGCTCGTGACAGACGAGCACGGAAACCCCATAAGCCTGGCAGACGCCCTGCCGACGGAAGAAGAGATCCGCTCCTACAAAACCCTCATCCCCCAGATCTGCTTCTACTCCCCCCGGATTCCGGGGAACACGGGATCGGCCATAAGGCTGTGCGCAGTGGCGGGGACCCTCCTGCACCTCATAGAGCCCCTGGGATTTGATTTGAAAGACACGAAGCTGCGCCGGGCCGGCCTCGACTACCACGACATGACCCACGTCATAATCCACCCCTCCTTTGAAGAGATGGCCTCTTTCTGCAAGGGAAGGATTATAGCCTTCACGGCTTCGGCCGAAAAGTTCTACACCGAAGTCTCCTACCGCCCCACAGACATCCTCCTCTTCGGCCCGGAGCCCGGAGACATCCCCGACCCCATGGAGATCATGGATTCGGAGAGGGTGGCGGAGAAAGTGAAAATCCCCATGCTCCCCTCGAGGCGCAGCCTCAACCTCGCCTCCTGCGCGGCCCTGGCAGTCTATGAAGCGTGGAGGCAGAAGGGGTTCGAAGGGGGAAGATGAGCGAAAAGGACGACCCCCTCTCCCTGGCCCGGGCCCTTGCCGACGCGGGAAGCGAAGTCATAACGGAGATTTTGAGCCTGGGGCTGCAGGCCAAGAGGGCCAGGGACGGAGGGGCAAAGAAGGGCTCCCACCTACACCAGGTCTCCCTTCCGGACTCCCTCTGGGCCTTTATACAAAAAGAAGCCAGGAGCCGGGGGACTACCCCCTCGGACTGGCTGGCCGACGCGGCCTACTCTTATATTTTCAAAGCCTCGGAAGATCAGTAGCCGGAGTCCCTGTACTCCTCGGAGCGCGTAACCACGTGCTCCTCGCCGTTCTCGTCTTTCACGTACTGCACCAGGCGCCCGTCGACGTCCCTGACACCTTCCCTCGCCCTGGCCGCGTCCACTGCCTGCTGCATGATTGCGGGAACCCTGCGCCACATGAGCCTGAAGTGCATGACCTTGATCGTGGTGGGGTCGGCCCCCCTCAGATACCTTCGCCTAAAGGAGGGCACGATGACCGCCACGAGCATTATCAGGAGGAACGAGTAGGTGAGGATCAGGACGAAGCTCGTCCCCTGCGAGGCGGGAAGAGCCGTAGTGGGGATGAAGGAGACCACAAAGGCGAAAATCGAGCAGGCGAACCCGCACGCGCCCACTATGGTCTTGCCCACAATCCCGCCTGGGACGTTGTAAGTCCTGGGCAGGTCCTTGTACTTGTATATGAGCTTGAAGTAGGAGAGGTACATGAGGAAGTAGCACACCAGGTACACGAGCGAAGTCAGGGTGGTGGCTATCAGGAAGGACATGTTCCCGCTGCTGGCGTCGAAGGTCAGCACGGCGGCCCAGATGAGGGTGCATATGAACTGCACGAAGAGCATGTGGGTGGCGACCCCGTAGCGGTTCTCGTGGTTAATCCACTTGGGCATGAGCCCGTACTGGGCGCTGTCTTCCAGGCCCTTGCTGGGTCCTACCACCCAGGATCCGATTTCGGCCACGATACCCAGGGCCATGAGCACGCTGAATACCCCCGCTATCCAAGTGAGGTGCGGATTGAAGTGGCCGATCAGGGCGTAGAGCGCCTGGTACATCCCGGCGTCCATTGAGAGGACTTTGGGGGAGACGGCCACGGCCACGCTCATCCCTCCCAGAGAATCCATCACGATCGCTATCACAAACATCATGAACATCGTGAGAGGGTAATTCCTGCTGGGGTTTTCCACTTCGTCTATGTGGGTGCCGCTTGCCTCAATTCCGGCGTACATCAAAATGAAGGTGGCAAAAATTGTCAGCGTCCCCAGCTGCCTGAAATCAGGGAAGAAGGTGTGAGGGGAGACATCTATATAGAGGTGGTTGCCCTGCCCCATGTATATGAGGGCCAAGATGAACAGAAGGAAGCCGGGAATGAACACGCCGAGGAAGAAGCCGACTTTGGCAATTCGCGCCGTCTGCTTGGTCCCGTGGAGCTGAAGGATGTTGACTACCGCGAAAAGCCCTATGACGCAGAAGAACTTGCAGGTCGGGTTGTTGTTAATGACGCCCCAGCCGAAAGTGTCTGCAAACATGCCGATGACGAAGTAGCACATCGTAACGTACCCTATCGTCACCTCGAACCACTGGCAGAAGAGCGCTATGTAGCCGAGCCTTTCGGAGTGGAGGGCGTTGCCCACCCATCCGAAGACGCCCCCTTCGCTCCAGCCTTGCACGGAGGCCATCTCAGCTGAGATGAGGGCAGTGGGAAGGAACCAGAAAACGCCGCCTATGATGGCGAAGAATACGCAAGCAAATCCAGCCGTAGCCAAGCTTGGGAACTCATAGACGGTCATTACCATGGAAGCCGTCATGGAGAAGAAACCAAAAAGCGTCAGCTTTTTCTTCAGTTGAGCATTCATTAACTAAAATTTCCTTTAATCGTTAAACTGAGCACCCGGCGCTGAGAGCCGCCTTCTACCTTGCGAAAGGTAACAAATCTCTCATAATATGCATTTTTTAATTTTTTTCAATACTCTGTTTTTGCATGGAAACCCTATAAATGCGAGACCTGTTAGGGGTGTGAACGTAAAATAAACCGTATGAGAGACAATCGCCCTCAAGACCCGACCGCCAAGCCTGCCAGGAGGGTCGTAGCCCTTTTGATCGCCTACCTCGTGCTGTGCATAGCAGGCGGGGTGACGATGACGGGCTTTTTTGCGCCCGCTTTGGTGGACATAAGCAAGACTGTGCGCAAGTCCTCCTTCTCCCTGCAGGGGGAGAACGTCAGCCTGAACCTGACGGACCTCCCGCAGCAGTCCAGGATGTATTCTTCTGACGGACAGCTTATAGCCCAGTTCTATACTCAGAACCGCATAGTCGTAGCGCTCAAAAACATTTCCCCATGGATGCAGAAGGCGATGGTCGCCAGGGAGGATCACAACTTCCTGACCGAAACCGGCATCGATCCCAAAGGCATAGCCAGGGCGTTTGTGGAGACCTTCATTAAAAGAGGTCCCAGGGAGGGCGGTTCCACCCTCACCCAGCAGTACGTCAAAA
>JAFYIA010000026.1 GCA_017538865.1 Aeriscardovia sp.
AGTCGAAGATCCCTTCGGATACGGGAGGATAATCCTCTCCCCGGGGGGAGAAGTTGAAAAGCTGGTAGAAGAGAGGGATGCCTCCCCTTCGGAGAAGAAGGTGCGGCTCGTGAACACCTCCGTGTACGCTTTTCAGGCCGGGGCCCTGCAAAAAGCCAGAGGACGCGCAGGGATGCGCAACGCGCAAGGCGAGGTGTACCTGACCGACCTTCTCATGCTCTGCCGGGAAAGCGGGAAAGTGGCGTCCTTCGCCTGTTCGGATCCCCTGATGCTCAGGGGGGTAAATGATCTTCTCCAGCTCTCGGCCCTGCAGAAGGACTGGGATGAGCGCAAGGCTGGGTGCGGGGAAAATAATAGAATATAGAAAGGCGTCCGGCCCGAATGCTGGGCAAAAGGGCCGGTTTTCCAGAGGCAAGGAGGTTGGGCTTTGATTGACACTATCTTTCTGATTAGGCACGGCCAGACGGACTGGAACGTGACGGGGCGCATCCAGGGCAACCCCCCCTTGAACAAAGTGGGGATTTGGCAGGCCCAGCAGACTGCCAAAGCCCTCACGGAAAGGTATAAGCCGGATGAGAAGTCCCTGGTAGTGTGCTCCGGGATGATCCGCTCCTGCCGCACCGCCCACATCTTCGCAGACCCCTTGGGGCTGAAAGTCGAAACCGATCCCAGGCTGATAGAGAGGAAGTTTGGGGAATGGGAGGGCCAGCTCCGTTCTGAGCTGGAGGAGAAATACCCTGAAGATATGGCCGGATGGATGCAGGGGCTCGGCACCGAGCTCAAATACGGCGTCGAGCCCCACGAAGAAGTGGCGAGGAGGACGGGCGAAGCCGTCCTCGAATGGGCCCAGACCCCTGGGCCGTACAATAAGCTCTTCGTCTTTTCCCACGGCACCTGCATCAATGACTGCATCCGCTTCCTCTTCTCAAAGGGGACAAACCTGAGCTTCCGAGAAGGCCCTGCCCTCCTCGACATGGACAACGCCTTCTGGTCCCGCTTTGAGAGGGACGGGTCCAGGTGGGCGATGAAGTCCTTCGACGAAGGGCCGTGCGTGGCCTATAAGTGCGACTGGGACGCGGGAGGAGAGAACGGCAAAGAAGAATAAGTCCGGCGGCAAGGGCCGCTGGAGGAATTTCTTTAAAAACATTTCTTTTGCCCAGATTGCAGCGTCCGGGCTCTCAGCAGTAACCGTTTTTTTCCTTACAGCCAAGATCGGGCTGGCCGGCTCCATCATCGGGGCCCTCGTAGCCTCCGTAATTTCCACCATTTCAAGCCAGCTTTACAAGAACGTAATAGACGAATCCTCCAAGAGGCTTAAAGGCAAGAAAAGCGGAGACGAAGGGGAAGGCGAGGTGGACGAGGAGGAAAAGAAGGAAAAGAAGCCCGGAAGGCACGCTGCGTCCCGTACTGCAGCAGAAGAAGAGCCTCAGAAGGCCCCCATTTACCTCGACCAAGATTCCCCCTACCCCCTCCCCCGCTCTTTTTCCCCTTATTCTTCTTCAGCTCCCTCCAGATCCCGGGCCCGCAGGACCGTTTCAGGTTCTTCTGCCGTAGTTCCCAACCGACCCCAACCTGTCAGGACTTTCAAAAAGGAGAGGAAGAAAACCCGAAAGAAGGTCTTGGCCGTAGCGGTAGCTTCTTCTTTTGCCACCCTGATTGTGGTGTGCGCAGTGATACTGTTCGTGACCGACGGAAAGGGGACGGACATCTTCTGGAGGGAGGCCGTCAGCAAGTCTCAGTCCATAAAGAGCGATACGGAAAAGCTTGCAGGACAGCTTGAGGACAAAAAGAATTCGGCTTCCCAAAAGGAGGCGCCTGCGGAGGGGGGGGCCTCAACCTCCTCCCCCTCCGCCCAGGGGCAGCCTGCAGGGGAAAGCCCTTCAAGCCCCTCAACCTCCTCCCCGGAGCAGAAGGCGGATTCGGCTCCCTCCTCCCCCTCTCCCGACTCTTCCCATTCCCCTTCCGCCCCCGCTACAGGAGAGCAGGCTTCGCCATCCCAGCAGGCTCCTTCCGCCTCCTCTTCGCAAAGCGGATCGGAAGCCCAAAAGAAGGAGGAGAAGGATAAGAAAGCTGAATCTTCCACCGCGCAGAATGCGCCGGATCCAACCCTTGGCCAGAAATCTTCCGCAAATTCGGCTCCCTTAGGATCCAAGAATTGAATTTTTGAAATTCCGCTGTATACTTGTCTTTGGAAGTTTAAGCTTCCCAGTTGGGGCTATAGCGCAGCTGGTAGCGCATCTCCATGGCATGGAGAGGGTCGCCGGTTCGAATCCGGCTAGCTCCACTTTTTTATGCCCTGCGGCCCCCCTGAGCTCCAAAAGGTAAAATCTAATTGTAAAAATCGCACGGCGGTGGAGGACAGATGAGAGTCGCTAGAGTGGCAAAATTTGCGATCGCAATAGCCTTGATGTGCTCCATGTGCCTTTTGGCGGCCTGCGGAAACGGGCTTCAAGGTGCGGCGCAATCCACCGGACCCACCGTCACAATCGGGATCTCCACAGATCTTCCATACCTCAGCCTGCAGGAAGGAAGCAAGTATTCGGGCTTCGACGTAGACGTAGCCAAGTACGTGGCTCAGCAGCTGGGCTACTCCTACAAGCAGATAATCTGGAAGCAGGTCCCCCCCGATGAGAGGGTGCAGGACCTCAACAACGGGGTCGTAGGCATGATCATAGGCGACTACCCGATAACCGCCCAAAATAAGCAAAAGGTCGACTTTGCCGGGCCCTACCTCGTACAGGGCCAGAGGCTGCTCGTGAGCGCTAAAGACGACTCCATAAATTCCCTGGCGGATCTGGCGGGAAAGAGCGTGTGCGTGACGGATGGGTCGCCCGCCGAGCAGGTCCTGCAGAGCGCCCTCGGTTCCGCCGTCGCCGTCCACGCCCTGCCCTCCGCGCCCCAGTGCGTAACCGAACTCTTGGATGGCAGCGCGCAGGCCGTGAGCGCGGGGGGTGTGATGCTCAGCACTCTGAACAAATTTAAAGGGGACGGATACCTCAAAATCGTAGGGCCCAGATTCGCCTCCGAATACATGGGGATAGCGGTCAAAAAAGATTCGCCGGGCCTCGTGTACCAAATAAACAAGGACATAAAGCTGATGATGTCCTCCGGCGTCTGGGAGCGGGATTTGAAGGCCACCGTGGGGCAGAGCGGGTACGAAGTGACGCCCTACAACATGCCTTCGTCCCTCTCCGCCCAAGACAGCCAGGAGACTGCAAACGAAGGGACAGGAAAAGAATGATTGAAGCTCCCTCTTGGAGATACACCCCGGCCCTGGCCGAAAAAATAGAGCTCAAGTGGCAAAAGAAGTGGGCCGAGGAAGGGTGCTTCTACGCGGCCAACGCCGAAGGGCCCCTCACGGACGGGGAGGGGCGCCACGCGGGAAGCAGGAAGCCCTACACCGTCTTGGACATGTTCCCCTTCCCATCCGGCAAGGGCCTCCACGTGGGCCACCCCCTGGGCTACATCGCCACCGACTTCGTCTCGCGCTTCAAGAGGATGCAGGGCTACAACGTGCTGCACGCTCTGGGCTTCGACGCCTTCGGCCTCCCGGCGGAGCAGTTCGCCATAGCCACCGGCCAGCACCCCCGCAAGACCACAGAAGAGAACATAGCCAACATGCGCCGGCAGCTTTCCAGGCTGGGCCTTAGCTTCGATCCGAGGAGGAGTTTTGCCACCACGGACCCCGAGTACATGAAGTGGACCCAATGGATCATCGCCAGGCTCTACTCCTCCTGGTACGACCCCGACTTCGTCCGCCCGGACGGGGGGAAGGGCTGCGCCCGGCCGGTGGAGGATTTGGTGCGACAGTTCGAGAGCGGGGAGAGAAAGTCGGAAAAGCCCTGGGGGGAGATGAGCGAGAAGGAAAAGAGCGACACCTTGAACTCCTTCCGCCTTGCCTACATTTCCGATTCCTTCGTGAACTGGTGCCCGGGCCTGGGCACGGTCCTGGCGAACGAGGAAGTGACCCGGGAAGGCAAGAGCGAGAGGGGGAACTACCCCGTCTACAGAAAGAGGCTCAGGCAGTGGTCCATGAGGATTACGGCTTACGCCGACCGCCTTCTGGAAGACTTGGACGGGCTCGACTGGCCCGAAACCGTGAAGGCAATGCAGAAAAACTGGATAGGCAGATGCGAGGGCGTGAAAGTCCCCCTCGCCTTCCCCGGAGGGGGCGCAGAGGTATTCCTCCCCTCGCCCTCCCTCCTCCTCCACCCCTCCTTTGTGGCCATCCCCTCGGCCCTGGCCCCTGATCTGCCCGAAGCGTGGCCCGAAGGGTGCAGGGAGGAGTGGAAGGGGGGCGCTTCCTCCCCCCGGGCGCTTTTCGCCTCCTTCAAGGCCTCCCACCCCAATCCTTTGGCCCACAGCCTCGATGGGGTCTTTTCCGGCCTATTTGCCGAGGTCGCGGGGCAAAAAGTGCCCGTGTTCATTTCGGACTATGTCTCCGAACCCCACCTGGGGTCCGAAGGGGAGGAAGACGCGAAATTCGCTCGCGCCCATTCAATAGGGCTGGCCCCGGAGCCTGAAACCCTCCCCTCGGAAGATGAGGCCGTCCTCTGGGCAGAAAACGAGGGAATCGGCGCAAGAGAGCAGAGGTGCCGCCTGCGCGACTGGCTCTTTTCCCGCCAGCGCTATTGGGGCGAGCCTTTCCCGATAGTCTACTCGGAAGACGGGGTGGAGCACCTCCTGCCCGATTCCGCCCTCCCTGTGCGCCTCCCATCCCTGCCCGACTACAGGCCGGAAAGCTTCGAGCCCGAAGACTCTTCCTCCCTCCCGCAGGCCCCCCTGGCCAGGAGCCGGGACTGGGTGGAAGTCGAGCTCGACCTGGGAGACGGCCCCAAAAAGTACAGGCGCGAAACCAACACCATGCCCAACTGGGCCGGGAGCTGTTGGTACTACCTGCGCTACCTCTCCCCGAGGGACGGGGAGCACTTCGTGAACCCTGAAGAGGACCGCTACTTCCTTTCGGCGTTCCACAATTCTTCTTCCGGCGCCCTGGGGGGAGTGGACCTTTACGTAGGGGGGGTGGAGCACGCGGTCCTCCACCTCCTCTACGCCAGGTTCTGGCACAAGGCCCTCTACGACCTCGGGTACCTCTCTTCCAGGGAGCCCTTCTTCAAGCTCTTCAACCAGGGCTACGTTCAGGCCTACGCCTACACCGACAGCCGCGGGCAATACGTCCCGGCATCCCAGGTGGAAGCGAAGTTCGAAGGCGGCAAGGAGGCCTTTTACTTTAAAGGCGAAAGGGTGAACAGGGAATTTGGGAAGATGGGCAAGTCCCTCAAGAACATGGTCACCCCCGACGAGATGTATGAAGCCTACGGGGCCGACACCTTCCGGGTGTATGAGATGAGCATGGGGCCCCTGTCAGAATCCAGGCCCTGGAACCTGAAGGACGTGTCGGGATCGCAGAGGTTCCTCCAAAGGCTCTGGAGGAATATCGTGGACGAAGAGACGGGGGAGGCGAAAGTGTCGGAAGAAATGGACGCGAAGACTTCCAAGCTGTTAAATAAGACGATAGAGGGTGTCACCGCCGACATGGAGGAGATGAGGCCCAATACCGCCATAGCCAAGCTCATAGTCCTAAACAACCACTTGACCTCCCTCCCCTCCGCCCCGCGCCCTGCAGCAGAGGCCGTGGTCAAGATGCTCTTTCCCATAGCCCCCCATATCTGCGAGGAGTTGTGGGAAAAGCTGGGCCACGCTTCCACCCTCTCCTTCGCCCCCTGGCCCGAGGCCGGGGAAGCGGAGGAAGAAGAGGTTACGGCCGTGGTGCAGATCGACGGGAAGGTGAGGTGTAGGCTGCAGGTTCCGCCCTCCGTCGGCGAGGAGGAGCTCTTAAAGCTCGCCCTCGGCCAGGATGCGGTCAGGCAGTGGCTTGGAGGGGAGGATCCCGCCAAAGTCGTCTGCAGGCCGCCCAAGATCGTTTCACTCGTGAGCCGGAGTGGAAGAAAGGAGAAGTGATGGCTTCCATAGTGCTTGCCAGAGGAGTTGCGGGGGAGCTTTTCGACGTCGACTCTCCCAAGGGGGGTCCTACCTCCGAAAGCCACCTTGTCTACGCGGACCCCAACCTCTTCCAGGTCAGCTGCTTCGACCTGGGCTTTTCCAGGGGCGACGGCTTCTTTGAGGCCATAAGCGTGATAGACGGGAAGATTCCCGTCTCGCTCGACCTCCACTTGGAGAGGCTGGTCTCCCACACCAGGACCCTGGAGCTCCCCTTGGCCAAAATCGGGGCCTTCAGGGAGGCATGCCGGGATATGATAGCGAGGTTTGACGGCAAGAGCCGCGACCCCATGCTTCGGATCTTCATCTCTAGAGGCTTCGATCCCAAGACGGGCATCGGAAAGGAGCACAACCCCGGAGTGCCGAGCGTGTGGATGTACATGGACGGCGAGGGGACGGAGCACTCCACAAAGCCCCTCTCCCTCTCTTCCATCTCTTCCGGGCGGCCGAGCGACGCGGCCAAGCTCTACCCCTACCTCCTCTTGGGGATAAAGAGCATGAGCTACCTTGTGAACATGTCGGCGGAGAGGGAGGCTGCGCGCAGGGGCGCAGACGACGTGGTCTTCGAGACTACGGACGGCTTCGCCCTGGAGTGCACCCACGCCGCCATAGTGGCGAGGTACGGATCTGCCTGGGTGACGCCAGACCCTTCCATAGGGATAGTGTGGAGCACCAGCCAAAGGGAGCTTTTTGCCTACGCCAAGCGGCTGGGAATGGAGACGCGCTACGAAAAGCTCTCCATGGAGCGCCTGAAAAAGGCGGACGAAGTCTACGAAACCCGCGGCGGCTGGGTAATACCCGTAAAGCAGATAGACGACGTCAAGTTCCCCGTAAACGAGGAGTTCGTCAAGGAAGCGAACCTGGCCATCCACTACGAGCAGCCGGAACAGGAAAAATACTGGGAGCATGAGTAACAAGTTCGGCTACGAGCTCCCCGAACCCGAAAAGGCGAAGATGATCCTCTTCGCTGGGCAGGAAGCCCTGGCCTCCCATTTCATGAGGAAGTTCAAGAAGGGCCTGGAAGGGGGCGGGAGGGAAGTCGCGGAGCTTTCCGACCCCTCTTCCTCCCTCCAGCTCCAGGAGGCCCTCGGGACGGGGCTTTTTTCTTCCTCCAAGCTCCTCGTCCTCAAAGGCCTTCAGGACGTGAAGTTCGACTTTTCCAGGATCTTTCGGGAGTTTTTGAAGTCGGATTCGGATGTCGTTTGCCTGGCAACGGCCGATTCCAAATTTCTGAGGACCCGGGCCGCAAAGGATCTGGAGGCGGCGGGATGCGAGATCGTCCGCTACCCCCAGCCCGACAACTACCTCTCCCGCAGGGAGATGATCAAGAAGCTTTTTGAAAGCGAAGGCGGCAAGATTGAGCCTAAGGCCGCAGCCCTCTTGGAGAGGAGCGTGGAAGACTGCTCGCTTATCGTGGGCTTTTGCCTCCAGCTCCTCTCGGACGCCCGCGGACCCGTCACGCAACAGGACGTTTTCGCGGTTACGGGTCTTTCCCCCAAGATCACCGCGTTCGATGCGGCCAGGAAGGCCTTGGCAGGAGACAGGGGCGCCCTCGCGGACCTGAGGGAAGTGCTCTCCAGCGGAGAACCCCCAATAGCCGTCATAGGCGCCCTGGACTACAAGCTGAGGGAGCAGTGCCTCAAAGGCGAGGGGGCGCTCCCTCCGGCCGCGTGGGCCCAGTCCTTCTCCCTCCTCTCCCGGGCCAACCTCGCCCTCACTTCCTCTTCCCCGCAGGAAGGGATCGACCTCATCTATGAGGCCCTCATGGGGGTGTGCGAGGGGGCGAAATGCCGGAAGAGGTAAAAGTCGCCACCGGGTGCGCCAGGGAGACAAGGAAGCTCGGGGAGATCCTCGCCCCCTTCCTCTCTCCGGGCGACCTCTTGATCTTGCGCGGGCCGCTGGGGGCGGGAAAGACCACTTTCACCCAGGGGCTGGGGGAGGGCCTGGGGGCGGAGCGAGCCATAATCTCCCCTACTTTCACCCTGGCCAGGGAGGTCAAGGTGAAGTTTTCAGGAGGTCGCCCCGGCCTCCTCATACACGTTGACGCCTGGAGGCTAAAGGCCCAGGGCGGAGACATCTTCGAAGAGTTCGAAGCCCTCGGAATAGAGGACGATTTTGAAGGCAGCAACGCCCTCGTGGTGGCCGAATGGGGGGACGGGATCGCGGAGGCCCTCTCGGACCGCATCCTCTACGTGGATTTTGCGAGGAGCGCGCAGAGAGAATCGAAGAGGGTGGTTGCCTTCACCCCCAAGGGGTTCGGGGCGCTTGCGGGCTTTAGGAAAAAGGCGGAGGAAGTCTTTGGCAACCTTGTTGATTGACACCACCTACTTTCTGACGGTGGGCGTTTTGGGGCAAAGCCCCCTCTGGGTAGAATCCAGCACAGATCACGTGGAGAAGCTCGAACCCCTCGCGGCGAGGGCCCTTCAAGAGGCGGGAGGGAGGGTGGAAAGGATCGAGGCCATGGTCGGCCCGGGGCCCTTTACGGGCCTCAGGGCGGGCCTGGCTTTTGCCACCGGCCTCTCCCTCTCCCTCGGCGTCCCGCTCTCGGCCGGAAGCCTGCTCTTTGCAGAGGACGTCTGGGCCAGGGCCGAGGGCGCAGAGGGCCCCGTCATAGCCGTGAACAACGCCCGCAGGCGCCAGGCCTACTTCCAGCTCTTCTCCGAGGCAGGGGAAGAGCTCTCGCCTATGGATATCTCCTCTCCGGCCAAGATCGCCAATGCCGCCCTCTCCCTCGGCCGCCCGGCCGCCCTCGTGGGCCTGCCCGGGGAGTACTTCGACAAGATCGCATCCGCGCTCTCTGAAG
>JAFYIA010000027.1 GCA_017538865.1 Aeriscardovia sp.
AGTGAACGGCGAAAAGGGGGATTTGGAGCGCCTGCTAGAATCCTCCCTCTCTTCCTCCCGATCCGGCACCGTCATTATGGTGGAGTCCTACCACTCCGGGGAAGACAGGCTGGTCAAGCGCTTCTTTTCCGCCGGAATCTCCCCCGCGTCCCCGCCCAAATTCCCCGTCGCCCCCAAACCTTACTTCAAGGATCTGACCCGCGGCGCCCTCAAAGCGGGCGAGGAGGAAGTGGAGGCAAATTCCCGCTCCCACTCAGTGCGCCTCAGGGCGGTAAAGGTGCTCCCCTCTTCCGAAAGGGTCAAGAAGCAAAGATTATAATCGGAAGAGTTTGAACAAAAAGGTGAGAGGATGAACAGGCTGGCGGATATCTCGTACCTACGTTTGACCATCGGATACATTGTGCGCACCTTCGGCGCCGTCTGCGACAAGCCATTCGCCTCATGCGTCACCTTCACGTCCATCGCCACGAAGGCGGAGGAAGTGACCCAGGGATCCCTCTTCGTGCCCTCGTGCCCCCTTTCGGCTCCAGCCCCACTCTTCGAGGCCGAAGAGGCCGGAGCCTACGGGATAGGCTTGGAAAAGGGCGAGGAAAAAGCGGGCCTGGATCTCGACATCCCCATAATCTATATGGACAACTGGCGGGAAAACCTGGGACTCATAGCGTCCTTCCTCATGGGGGATCCCTCCCTGAAGATGGCGGTGTTCGCCTGCTTCGGCATGGACGCCAAGCCCGTAGCGCCCATCCTTTCCCAGCTCCTCCACATCCTCGGCAACCCCGTGTGCCTTTTGGACTTCGAAAATTCCTTCATACAGGAGAGGCCCCTGGACCTCTCGTACCCGCTGGACGCGGTGGACGTGCAGAAGGCGGAGGCGGAGGCGGTGGAAGAGGGATGCTCGGCCATGGTGATCTCGGCCAACCCCTCCACCCTCTCCCGGTTGGCCCTCACGGGGACGCACGTAGACGTGTGTACGGGAAGCAGGGTCTTAAACCTCGTTTCCAAGCCCGGAAGCCCCCGCGCCCTCCAGCCCCAGGAAGAGCCCCTCTACGGCTCCGTCTTCGACACCTCCACCCGCGTGGTGGCCTATGCCAAGGACCCCTTCGACGTTTTGGACAAGGACGCCTTCAACCAGCTGATAGACGTGGTGCCGATGGGGCGGGCGTCGGTGCGCACGGCCATCTCCATGGCGCTGTCGGCCGGGATAACGACGGCCTCCATAAGGAAGGCGATAAGCATTTCCGGAAGCTTCCCCCAGGAGCCGGGGGACAGGGAAAAGGAACAGGATCGGCCGGGGGAGGGCCATGATAAAGACGAGTCTTGAAGAAATAACGCGCCTGACGGGGGGAGAACTTTTGGGGGGCGCAGGCCGCACCCTCGTGGGGAGCGTGTCGATTTCGTCGGCAGCCCCCGCAGACCTCTTCGTGGCGGTCAGGGGAGAAAAAACGGACGGGGCGCTGTTTATAGGGAAGGCGTTTGAAAACGGGTTCAAGGCCGCCCTCACCCACGCCCCGGATCCCTCATGCCCCATGCCGCAGATTTTGGTGAAAGACACCGTAGATGCCCTCTCAAAACTCGCGAAGGCGAACCTGGAAAGGAGGAGGGAGGAGCCCGGCTTTACCGAAATCGCCCTGACGGGGTCGGTGGGGAAGACCACTACCAAAGACATCCTCTTCCAGCTCTTTTCCCCTTTCGCCCCTACGGCCGCAAACGAGGGATCCTTCAATAACGAACTCGGCCTCCCCCTGACCTGCCTCAAAGTGGGGGAAGGGACCCGGTACCTCATAGCCGAAATGGGGGCGAACAAGATCGGGGACATCTCCCGCCTCTTTTCCATAGCCCCCTGCGACGTGGCGCTGGAGCTCAGGGTGGGCTTTGCACACGAGGGGGAGTTCGGGTCCAGGGAGAACATATTCCGGGCCAAAAGCGAACTTGTGAAGGACCTGAAGCCCTCTGACACCGCCGTCTTAAACGCCCAGGACAGGAGGGTGAGGGAGATGGCCTCCCTCACCCGGGCCAGGGTGCGCTGGTTCTCCTTGGACTTCCGCCCTGGGATGGAGGCGTGCGCCAAAAATCTTGAAATGGACGAGCTCGGGCGCCCGAGCTTCGAGCTTATCTTGGAGGGGAAGGCGGCCGGAAGGGTGAGCCTCCCCCTCTTGGGGGAGCACAACGCCTCTAACGCCCTGGCCGCGGCCGCCTGCGCGAAGGTGTGCGGGATGCCGGACGAGGAGATCGCATCCTCCCTCTCCGGGCTCGGCGGGGTGCGCCCCCACCGGCTCAGCCTCTTTGAGAGCCGGAGCCTCGGCAAGGGCTGCCTCGTTTTGGACGACACCTTCAACGCCAATCCGGACTCCATGTCGAACTGCATAAAGATTGCGGAGAGGATGGCCAAAGAAAAGGGCCTGCGCCCCCTCTTCATCCTCTCCCCCATGCTGGAGCTCGGGGAGAAGGGCGAAGAGTACCACAGGCAGGTGGGAAGGCTCGTCCGCGATTCCTCGGCCGCTTTGATAGTGGTGTGCCAAGATAAAGGGAAAGATGCGCTGGCCGAGGCCTACATGGAAGCAGTGCCCGGGGCGAAACTGGCCAGGAGCCTGGAAGAGGCAAAAGGGGAGGCGGAAAGGTTCGTGCGGGAAGTCCAAAAGCCCCTCATCGTCCTCAAGGGCTCCCACGCCTTCCATCTAGACTCCCTGGCCGGGGACTTGGAAAAGGGGAAGTAAGTGGAGGCCTACATAATCGCGTTCGTCTGCTCTTTAGCGGCCTCCTTCTGCCTGACGCCGGCGGTGATAGCCGTCGTAAACAAGCTTCACTACGGCCAGTACATACGGCAGGATGGCCCCCAAAGCCACCAGATAAAGAGGGGCACTCCGACCCTGGGGGGAGTGGCGATAATCCTCTCCATCCTCATCGGCTGGGGGGCGGCGGCCATTTTCCGCTACGCCGTCCACAGGACCGTCCCCACGCCCTCCGCCCTCCTGGCCCTCTTTTGCCTGGTGGGTTTCGGGCTCATAGGCTTTATAGACGACTTTTTGAAGGTGAAAAAGAAGAGGAACCTGGGCCTCACCATCCACGCCAAGCTGATCCTCCAGGTCCTCGTGGCCTCGGGCTACGCCGTCCTTTCCCTCCTCTTCCCCCGCAAGGCCCCCGTCAGGGTGGGGCGCACCTCCATCTCATGGATCGCGGATTCTTCCATCAACCTGGCCTTTGCGGGCAACGTTTTGGGGATAATCCTCTTCATAATCTGGGTGAACTTCCTCATGGCGGCGTGGACCAACGCCATAAACCTGACGGACGGCCTCGACGGCCTAGCCGCAGGGTCCGGCCTTACGGCCTTCATAGGTTTTGCCATCATAGCCTTCTGGGAGAGCTACCACCTTATAGGGTCCTCTTCCGAGGGCTTCAAGTACGTGGCCTCCGACCCCCAGGACCTCGTGATAATAGCCCTCTCGTGCGTAGCGGCCCTCATGGGGTTTTTGTGGTACAACGTGCACCCGGCCGAGATCTTTATGGGGGACACCGGCTCCCTTGCCCTCGGAGGCCTGTTTGCGGCGATGTCGGTGAGCCTGCACGTGGAGATTTTGGCCGTGATCATGGGGGGGCTTTTCGTCATGGAGACCATGTCGGACGTGATACAGATCGGGGCCTTCCACCTCTTCCACAGGAGGGTGTTCAAGATGGCCCCGCTCCACCACCATTTCGAACTCATGGGCTGGCCCGAGACCCGGGTCGTCACAAGATTCTGGATGATAGAGTGCGGGTACGTGATAATTTCCCTCATCATCTTCTATTCCGACTGGCTCATTAAGAGCGGGCAAATGCACTAAGGAGGCAAAATGGCAATTATAGGCAGAAGCGAGTTCGAGGGGACCGTCCTCGTAGCGGGCCTCGGCGCGAGCGGGAAGGCGGTAAGAGGGCTCCTCGAAAGGTACAAAGTCAAGTGCGAGACCTTTGACGAAAAGGCGGATGCGGACTTTTCCAACCCCGCCGCCGTCGACTGGCGCAATATAAGCGCTGCCGTCGTCTCTCCGGGCTTTTCCCCAGATTCCAAGTTCGTACAGGTGGCGGAAGAGAACCACGTGCCCATAATGAGCGAAGTGGAGTTCGCGTGGAAGACGCGCCCGAGGGACGAAGAAGGCCGCTCCATACCCTGGGTTGGGGTCACGGGGACCAATGGCAAGACCACGACGGTCAAGATGATAACCAAGATCTTCGAAGAGTGCGGGCTGAAAGTGGCGGAGGGGGGGAACACCGGCTTTCCTCTGACTTTGGCCTGCAGGGAGAAGGGCGCGCAGATCGTAGTGGCCGAGCTTTCGAGCGCCCAGCTCCATTTCACGCGCTCCTTGGCCCTGGAAGTGGCTGTGTGGACGAACTTTGCAGACGACCACCTCGATTGGCATAGGTCCCTGGAGGAGTACAGGCTGGACAAGGCCCGGATCTTTGAAAATGCGAAGAGGGCCATAGTGTATAACGCCGAAGACCCCGTCACCGCGGCCGCGGCGAAGAGCGCGAAAGTGAACCTAGGGTGCGTGGAAGTGGGGTTTTTGCCCAAAAGGCCCGCCCCTGCCCAAGTAGGGGTGGATGAAGGGTGGATCTTCGACAACGCTTTCGCCTATGGGAGGATCTGCAGTCTGGAGGCCATGGAACATCTGAAGGTCAAAGGCCGCGTCCCCGCGCACCGCATAGAAAACGCCCTGGCGGCCTGCGCCGCGGCCCTCGCCATGGGGGCGAAGCCGGAACAGGCGGCCAGGGGCCTGTCCAAGTTCAGGCCTGAGGGGCACAGGCTCGAAGAGGCCGCGAGGGTCCCCAAGGAAGGCGGGGAAGTGGAATTTATAGACGATTCCAAGGCCACCAACCCAGCATCGGCCCTGGCGGCGCTCTCCTCCCTCGAAGGCCGGGGGATTGAGTGGATAGTCGGGGGGGAAGCAAAGGGCTGCGACATGCTCCCCATGCTCAAAGAAGCCCGCGGAAAAGTGAGGCGCGCCATCCTCATCGGGAAAGACAGAGAGGAATTTGCGAAGGCCCTCAAGGAGGCCCAGATCCCCTTTGACGAAGTGGGGGAGGAGGATGGGGCGAAGGCCCTCAAGGAGGCGGTGCGGCTCGCCTTTGAGGCGGCCCTTCCGGGTGACGCCGTCCTCCTGGCTCCGGCCTGCGCTTCCAGGGACCAGTTCAGGGACATGGCCGAGAGGGGAGAAAGGTTCAAGGAATTTGCAAAGGCCCTGGAGGGTGGGCCGCTGGCATGACCGACAAGCTTTCCGTGGTCCTGGCCGGAGCCGGCACTGCGGGACATATCAACACCCTCATCTCCATAGCGGAGCAGATAAAGATCCTCTGCCCCCAGGCGAAAATTACCGCCGTGGGGGCCGTGGGAGGGATGGAGGAAACCCTTGTTCCCGCAAGCGGGCTGCCCTTGAGGACTATCCCCAAGCTCGCCTTCCCGAGGTCCATTTCCCCCTCGGCGGCGCTGTTTCCGGCCAAGTGGGCGAAAGAAGTGAGGGACGCCGAGAAAATCCTGAAATCGGTCGACGCCGACTGCGTGGCAGGGGTCGGGGGGTACGTCTCGGCCCCCTGCTACCGGGCGGCCAGAAAGCTCAAGATTCCCATCGCCATCCACGAACAAAACGCCATGGCCGGGATCGCCAACAAGCTCGGGGCCAGATGGGCCGACTACATCGGAACGGCCTATGGCGGCGTAAAGCTGAAGGCCAGGGGCGGAAAGCCGGCGCAGAGGGTGGGGCTCCCCCTCAAAGCCGAAGTAATAGATGCGGCCAGGGCGCGTAGGGAAGACCCCGAGGGGGCGAGGGCCGAGGCCATAGAGGCTTTGGGGCTTAAGCCCGGGCTCCCCGTACTCCTCGTCACCGGCGGGTCCTTGGGGGCCCTGAGCATAAACAAGGCCGTGGCAGGGGCGTCCAGGGAGCTTTTGCAGGTGTGCCAGGTGGTGCACGTGTGCGGAAAGGGAAAGAGCGAGATCGTCTCCGAGCTCGTCACCCAGCTCGCCGGCAAGGACGCCGTGGGGGAGCTTTTGGCCTCCCAGGACGGGCAGTACTTCGCCCAGGACGGCAACTACCGCATCGTCGACTACTTCCCGCATATGTCCCTGCTCTACAAGGCGGCATCCCTTGCCATATGCAGGTCGGGGGCCGGGACCGTAAACGAGATGGAGGCCATGGGCATGCCGGCCGTCTACGTCCCCCTACCCATAGGGAACGGGGAACAGAAGTTCAACGCCAAGCCCGTCGTGGACAACGGCGGGGGCATAATGGTGCAAGATTCCCGGTTCACCGAGGGATTTGTCAAAAAATACATCCCCCCTCTCATAACGGACAAAAAGAAGCTTGAAACCATGGGGGAAAAGGCCAGGGAGCTTTCCGGGGAGAACGCCGCCCTCATCATGGCTGAGGAGATTTTACAGCTCGCAAACTACCATAAGTACCATGAGTAACCTCCCCTCCCCCTCCTCCCCTTCGCTCGAAGGGGAGAGCCTGAAAGATCTCGGGTCCGTCTTCTTTTCCGGAATCGGCGGCCACGGCATGAGCGTTCTGGCCAGGATTTTGGCCGCAGAAGGCGTGAAAGTGGCGGGCAGCGATATAGCCCAAAGCCCCATCACAAAAGAGCTTGAAGAAGCCGGGATAAAGGTCTTCCCCCAGGACGGATCCCACATGGGGGACGCCCGGGTCCTGGTGTGGTCGAGCGCCATAGAGGAGTCGAACCCCGACGTCAAAAAAGCCCTTGAAACCGGAATGTGCCTGGCGCACAGAAGCGACGTCCTCGCCCTCCTCATGCGGGGCAAAAAGTCCATAGCGGTCTCCGGCACCCACGGAAAGACTACGACGTCCTGCATCGCTTCCTCCATCCTCCTGGCCGCGGGCGAAGATCCCGGCTGGGCCCTTGGAAGCTCCTTTAGGATGCAGGGGGCGTTTGAACCCGGGTGGAGGAAGGGCGCCGGCAGGGCCTTCGTTGCTGAGGCCGACGAATCTGACGGGAGCTTTCTAAAATACGCCCCGTCCGTATGCGTCGTCACCAACAGCGACGGGGACCACTTCGACCACTACGGGAGTATCGAGGCCTACAGGAAAGCCTTCAAGGGCTTTATAGGGCGCTCCGGACGGTGCGTG
This sequence comes from Aeriscardovia sp., assembly GCA_017538865.1. Classification (GTDB taxonomy): domain Bacteria; phylum Actinomycetota; class Actinomycetes; order Actinomycetales; family Bifidobacteriaceae; genus RGIG1476. The sequence continues at coordinate 7,107 of JAFYIA010000027.1, forward strand.
ATGTGCATGGAGGATGCCGGAAACAGGGAGCTGTTCCGATCCCTCGCCGCGGAAGACAAAAAAAAGGTCCTGGGCTATGGAGGAAGCGCGTTTGAAGAGCTGGCTTCAAAAGTTCCTGGCTTTGAAGAGGGGAGCTACGCGAGGCTGGAAGGCGTCCGGCTCTTCGACGCTTCTTTCCCCGTCTCTTCTTCCTTCGCGCTTTCTTTCCGCGGGGAGCGGGTCCCGGTGGAGATGAGGATCCCGGGAAGGCACAACGACTTGGACGCCGCGGCCGCTATCCTGGCATGCTTCGAACTCGGGTGGGCCTCCGGTCCGGGGCTGAAGCGGCATCAAAGTTTTTGGGATCCTCCAGGCGCTTCGAGCTTTTGGGGGAGGAAAGCGGGATCAGGCTCTTTACAGACTATGGCCACCACCCCGCCGAAATCTCGGCGTTCCTTTCGGCCCTGAAGTCCTCCTACCCCTCGTCCCGGATAGGCGTGATGTTCGAGGCCTTCAACTCCTCCAGGGTGGCGCAGTTCGCGGAGGGCTTCGCAAAGTCCCTCTCTTTGGCCGACAAAGTCATCCTCACCCCCATCTTCAAGGCCAGGGCCACGGCTGAAGACGCCCTCGGGGTAGGCCCCGAAGACATCGCGCGGGAGGGCCGCAAAATGGGAGAAGGGGGAAAATTCGAGATCGCGGGCAATCTGGAAGAGGGGGCGGGGATGCTGGCCTCATGGGCGCGCCCTGGAGACACCCTGGCGACAATAGGGGCGGGCACGATCGCCCGGACGAACCCTGAAATCCTTACCCTTCTCAGGGAAAAGTTATAAGATCGCACGTGACGGGGCCGACAGGTTTCGACGGCGGTTTACTTCATCCAGCTGGCACGTCGGGAATGCAAAGTATCCCGTAAAAGGCCTTTGCAAAACTATAAGTGCCAAGAATATAAATCGCACTGAGTTCGCCCTCGCCGCCTAGTTTGCGGTAAGGCTTACTCCCTCCGCTCATTTCGCCTTGGAGAAAGCGGGGATGATAATTTAAAGGCTTGCCTCCGCGCCGGAGCTTACGGGCGCGGGGGGACTTCTTGAAAGCTAAGCCGTCTGTAGATTGTCTGTAGAGATACAGAGGCTGAAAAACTGACTATACGGACTAAGCGTGTAGAAGGCTGGATAGGGGATCGTCGGACCCGGGTTCAACTCCCGGCGACTCCACTGGAAAGTTTTTTGGCGGGCGCCTCGCAATGAGGCGCCTGTCTTTTTGAATTGTCTGCTGTATGTTCTGTAATTTTCAGTGTTGTTTTATTCGCTTTTCTTCCCTGCAAGGAGGGCACGGTGAACAGCCTGTTTCCAAATGAAAAACCTTTGAAAGAAAAGGCAGAAGACTTCGTAAGAAATTGGGAATCAAAACTTGAAAACGTAAAGTCCGAGGGAGGGGAAAAGCAGCTTTGCCAGACTCTTTGGAACGACCTTGCAGAACTTTTCACAGGATCTCGCGAAGGGCTTGAATTTGAAAAAGAGACGGCCAATCGCGGCTTTGCAGACGTCTATTCCAAAAAGTACGGCTTTATAGCGGAACAGAAGTCGAAAGGCGTGGATCTGGACAAGCCCGAAGAGAGGCAGAAATTGCAGGTTACGCCCTTTGAGCAGGCCAAGAGGTACGACGACAACCTTCCGGCAGGGGAAAAAGTCAAAACCGTCATCACCTCAAATTTCGAGCGGTTCAGGTTTTACGATCTAAACATTGAGGCAGGCATTAGGGGCGAAATCACTGCAGAGTGCGCCTTGAAGGAAATCCCTGAGAAACTGGAGCTCTTCGTCCGGCTCTTCAACGGCGAACCCCCCAGGGAAGAGTACTCCATCCTTGACGCCCCCAAGACAGAGTTGGCCGCAGAAAAAATAAGCCAGCTTTACTCCCTCTTTTCGGATGAAGACCAATCCTTCCCGCTGGGCGAAGAAGAAAAAGAGGTCTACAGAAGACAAATTCCGCTTATTATAATGCGGCTGGTCTTTCTTCTCTTTTCCGACAATACCTCCGCCGATCGCGGGAAAATCTTCAAGAGCGGGGAATTTAAGACTTTCCTTGAAAAAAGCACGGATGACGTCCACTTCACCCATGACCTTTTAGACCTCTTCAAATGCCTTGACATCCCTGAAACAGACAGGGGCGCCCGCTTTAAGTTGATGCCTGCAGTCAGACACTTTCCCTACGTGGACGGCAGCCTCTTTAAAGAGGAAGTTGATTTCCCCCACTTCCCGGATGGCTCCTTGGAAAAGCTTCGCAACCTTTTGCATGATTTTAAGTACTGGGACAGGATTGATGTCTCGGTTTTCGGACCCATCATGGATCACGTCTTTGCAGGGGGTTATCGCAGAGAGAACGGAATTTACTACACTTCCAAAGAAAATATAGAAAAAGTCATAGAGCCCCTTTTCATGGATGAATTGGAACATGAATTGGAGGAAATTAGAAAGATTAAAGACGCTGAAAAACAACAGATTGATCTTAAGACCTTTCACGAAAAGCTCTCCCGCCTACAGTTCTTCGACCCCGCCTGCGGGAGCGGAAACTTTCTGACCCAGACCTACCGCGATCTCAGGAAGTTGGAAGACGAGGTGATAGGGCTTGAAAACTCCACCACCCACGACCTCGACAAGGAAATCAAAGTCTCCCTCTCCCAGTTCCACGGGATAGAGATAAACCCATACGCCGTAACCGTAGCGAGGACGGCTCTGCAAATTGCCAGGGAAGAGGCTCTGGAACTAAGTTACAAAAAGTTTGAAGACACGGTCTCCGCTCCCCCCCACTTCCTCCCCCTCAAAGATGAAGCCAGAGGAGTGGTGTGTGGAAACGCCTTGACCATGGATTGGAGCGACGTCGTAACCCCTTCTGAGGATCTCTACATATTCGGGAACCCCCCGTTTGCAGGGGACTACAACAAGGGCGCAGAACAGCAGAAGGAACTGGATTCCATATTCGCCCCCTATCCTGCCGGAAAGCTCGACTACTGCGCCGCGTGGTACATGAAGTCCGCAAAGTTCCTCAACGGCACGGGGGCTAAGTTCGCCTTCGTATCCACCAACTCCATAACCCAGGGCGTGCAGGTGGAGGGTCTCTTTAAGCCCGTATTCGGCCTGGGCTGGAAGATCTCCTTCGCCTGGCCCTCCTTCCTCTGGGACCACAGGAAAGACGCGGTGGTGACGGTCGTCATAATCGGCTTCACTCAGAATGAAAATGAAGCGCCAAAGCTCTACAGCCTGACAGAGGGCGAAGAGCCAGACTGGGGAAAAGGGACGGGATTTGTGGTGACTGAAGTGGAAAACATTTCCCCCAATAATCTTGAAGCCCTACCCACGGCGTTCGTAGGAAAGAAGGCGAGCCCCATATCGGAACTCCCCGACTGCTTGAAGGGCAATGAGCCTGATTCAAAAGCCCTGATCCTCAAAGACGAAGCCGAGTATGAAGAGGCCGGGCAAGACCCCATAGCGGCAAAGTACGTCAGGAAGTACCTAGGGGCTGAGGAACTCATCTACGGCAAAAACCGCTGGTGCTTATGGCTTGTAGATTCCACGCCGGAAGAAAGGAGAAAAAGCAAATTCCTGAGGGAGAGGATTGAGGCCACTAAGAAGGCCAGAGGGGACAACAAGTCTGCGCAAACTCCATGGCTCTTTGCCAGCATTCATCAGCCTAACTGCAGCTACCTTGCCATCCCTGCGCAGTTTTCAGAGAAGAGGGACTATTTCACAGCCGCATTCCTGAGTAAGGACGTGATTGCCAGCAATACGCTTTATGTTGCTTCTGACCCCGACTGCTTTATCTTTTCAATCATAGAAACCTCCATGTTCATGGCTTGGCAGGACCTCGTGGGGGGAAGGCTTGAAACGCGTAGGAGGTTCTCCAACACCCTCGTCTGGAACACCTTCCCGCTCTCCAGGCTTAGCAAGGAACAGAAGGACCTCATCATCGAAGGCGGAAGGAAAGTCCTAGAAGCTAGGGCCAGCCACCCCGGATCTTCTCTAGCCGACCTATACGACCCCGCCAATATGCCAGAGGACCTAAGGAAGGCGCACCAGGCCCTAGACAAGGCGATGGACAGTGTCTTTTCCGACAAGCCCTTTAGAAGCGAGGAAGAGAGGCAGAGGGCGCTTTTGGAGGGCTACGAGAAGATAACGGAAGAAAAAGGCAATTAGAAACAGCGCGTTTTACGAGAGGCATGGAAAGCAAAGGCGTATGCGGCAATCGCTGGACAACGAATCCTCAAGCCTGGGTTCAGCTACTGGATCCTCTACCAGAAAGGTTTGCGGCAGGCACTCTCTACGAGTCGCTTTTCATGCTGCGTTGTGCAATTCATTTCAGGCTCAAAAAAGAGAACCTCGGTAGCAAAGGGGCCTTCTGAGGGTACATAGGCCCGCCACGCTCATACTCTATTTGAAATGACGCTAAATCAGTTTCCGTCTTTTTTAGCGCAATGAGTTTTTCTAGAATATCTTTTAGGTGACAATGCACGTTATTTACAATCTGCAACGGGGATGAAAAGCAATGGATATGGCAGATTTTAAGACTGCGGTAGAGGAGTTAAGCCAAAATTGCAGACAATATTTGGGCACAAATCTTGGGGAAAAAGAGACTGAAAATTGGCTGATTGAACCGCTAATCGCCGATCTGGGATTTAACATCCATTCACCGGAAGTTGTTCCCGAATATAAAGCGGGAGTGAGGGGCGATTATGACCATATGGTGGACTATGCCCTATTTACCGATATCAAAGATCCGTCCCCGGTGGCCATCATAGAGTGCAAGGCCCTTGGAACCAATATCAGTAAAAACGACATACGGATGCAACTCAGACAATATTTTCAGGGCACTGAAAGCGAACACACCCACATCGCGATCCTGACTGACGGAAACAGGTTCCTCTTCTTTACCGACAGCGAGAAAGATAACCTCATGGATACTGATCCCTACTGGGAGTTTGAGTTGTCTGACATCAGCAGAGAAGAGATGGAGGAAATGGCGGCTTATTGCAAGGATAAGATAGGCAACACCGCTTCTCACTTGAAAGAGAAGATTGCAAAACTCAAAGAACGCGAGTTTGCCAAAGAACTCAAAGAAAGCCTGGATCGCAGTTCAATTCCGTCATGGCTCGTAGAGGCTACGGAAAATGAATTGAAGAACCGATTGAACCGCAGGCTGACTTTAAGAGTAAAACAAAAATTGGAACCTGAAGTAAGGGACATATGGAAGGAAATATGCAGGACGCGGACATGCGAAATCAAAAATGAGGATCGCGGACAAAGTGCGGACGACTCCCCTGCGCCAGAACCTGAAACCGCCAAGGCCGACAGCACAGTTACCCTCGCTGCGCTCGTCAAAAGCGGAAATTTTAGCAATATTAGGATTGAATCCTATAAGTTGGGAAAGGATTCGGAGGTGGCGGTAAAAAATAAAAACGTGTCATCCTTTATGGTGGGATGCATCTCCGCTCTGGAGAGAGAAAATGGCCTATTGAGCAAATTTGGAAGTGAATTGCCATTTGTGTCCGAAGAAAAAAGAAAATTCTTTAATCATTCTGTAGGAAAGTGGTATATCAGCACTAATTACAACAATAAGCAAAAGATGTCTTACCTTTTAGAGGCTCTAAAGAAAGCGGGGAAGAATCCAGAAGAATTGCAAATTAAGCTCTGCACTGCTTAATAAAGCTCCAGGACAGTTTTCCCCCATCCCGCGTCGCACCCTCAATCCTTCAACGTACCCACAGGCACCACAAATACCCCGTCAGGCCTTTGGTAGGCATAGGGGCAATCTCCTACTAGGACCATTAGAAACGAAGGTTCTTTCATTTTGTCTGTGTCAATTTGTGAAGCTATACTTTTGAGCGTCTTAGCGGCATTTTCTATGGCATCGCTTCCCCCAAGCTTAATTTCCACAAGGCCGTATCTGCCATCCCGCAAATGAATTACAGCATCGCATTCCAAACCTTTTTCCGTACGAAAATGATATACGCTTCCATCTAGAGGTTGGGCGTATACCCTTAAATCCCGAATGCAAAGGGTTTCAAAAAGGAAGCCGAACGTTTTTACGTCATTCATCAGATCCCCGGGGCCTAAAGCTAAAGCTGCAGCTGCAATGGAGGGATCTGTGAAATAGCGCGTACTGGAAGTACGGATAGCAGCCTTCGAACAAAGATTTGGATTCCATGCGAGGGCGTCTTCAATCACGAAGATTTTGCTTAACGCTTCCATGTAAGAGGATACGCTCTCCCTGCCCATCTCAATCTGACCGTATTCTGCAATGTCTTTAGAAATTGTAGAGAATGATACGCTTGTACCTTGATGTCGAGCTAGGGAACGCAATAGCTGCCTCGTCATAGTTTCGCTACGTGATACGTTGTCGACGCGGATAATATCCGATTTAACAATAGAATCCACATAATCCAAGGCGCTGCGGATCGCATATTTCTCACCGACAACAATCGAATCTGGCCATCCCCCGCGACAAACTAGAAATGCAAGATTCTTAAAATCCACTTTGTTTTTTACAAAAAAATCTTCACTTTTTCCAGAAGAGAACAGAGCGCCCAGGCTTATTTCTCCCGAAGACTCTCCAGATTCGTAAAGGCTCATCGGCCGCATCTTTATCCAGGCAAACCTACCCGTTCCGGTGTGAAGTATTTTGCTTCTATCTGCAGGAACGGCTGATCCGGTTAAAATGAATTGCCCAAAATCAGGACGGTGATCGACCTCATATCTTACTTCATCCCAAATGCGCGGGGCTACTTGCCACTCGTCTATCAATCGGGGCGTTGCCCCCTCCAAGAGAAGGCTTGGCTTTATATCAGCTAGTAGGAGATTTTGTTCGCGATCATCCGTATTGCCCATATTTAGCACGCTTTTGGCAAACTGTTCGCAAGTGGTAGTTTTCCCGCAATATTTGGCCCCTTCAACCAAAATCGCCCCTTTATATTGCAGGCATTCTTCAATGGTTTTCTCTATAACCCTGTGCTTATAATTAGATGTCTTCATAATTTAATTGTGGGATAGAAAGATTTACTCCACAACTTGAGAAAGATTTACTCCGCAACTTGAGAAAGATGATTGTTGGATCGGCCTCGAATAGATGCCTGTTTAATGGAAATACAGTTCAAAGTTTTGTAAAACTGGAGCGCACATTATTTGAAATCTTCCACAGTGAGATTTTACTTTAGCGGCAAATGCCATCCCCGGCGGGGCGAAGGCTCGCATTATTGCCGTATCGCCTTCATATGCAGGCCTCAGGCAGGTTGTTTAATAGTTCCCCAACCTTTAAGCCTTTGCGCCTTTCCAATTATTTTTTCCGTTCCAGTTTGCATTTGCCCTATGCCTGTCCTTGAGGTGTCCGCACACCCCGGTTCACCTCTAAGGTCGTCGATTGTATTCGCAATTTTGAGCCTATTTCACCCTGCAAAGCAGCATAAGGTGTTTCATCGTTATCTTACTGCTTAAGGTAAGCTCCGGGCTGCAGAACTAAAACTATTATTTTTAATTTCTATAGTTGCATTATTTACTAAGTTTTACATATTTCTCGGGAGGAGGGCGAAGCGAGAAGAGGAAAAGAGAGCGGTTGAAATAATGCAGAGAGGGATATCCCAGAATTGGAAGGGCGCCTGGCCCATGCAAAAGGATAGCGGCGGCGCCCCCTCTTCCCACTCCTCATAGGCGTTTTACCCCCTATTCTTGTTATTAAGGTTGACTAGGGATTTGAAGAGGCGTTAGGTTTAGAACCCAAAGCTTAATGGTTTACCAATCGAAAACTGTCGCTTCCCCTCATTAGTTCTGACTCCATTGCGCATGATTAAAAGATGAAATTAACCCTATGGAGATATGACTGGCGTGCAGTTTTGGGAGTTCTTGTAGATTGTGGGGCTGAAACACAATCCTAGATATTCTCCTCTTTCCTTTTGTAAGTCCGTCAAATCTACATAGAGTCGAAAAGTTAAGGGCGTTTAAAATTTCAATAAAGCGGACATCATCAACCGGAGAACCAAAAGTGAAAGAACGAATTGTAGATAATGAAATCAGGCTGATCCCATATTACAGAAATGACGAAGCATCGCTTTCCTGGTATCAGGATTTGGACGTATGCAGGCAAGTTGACAACAGGGATAAGCCATACAGTATAGAACTTTTGCATAGCATGTATGACTTTCTTTGTTTGCACGGAGAATGCTATTACATTGAGTACAAGGGCAGATTAGTTGGAGATGTTTCTTTGAGAGATAATGCGGAAATTGCCATTGTGGTTTGCAAAGAGTTTCAGAACCGGCATATCGGCCGGCGTTGCGCAAAGGAAATGCTAAAACTTGCGAGCGAAAAAGGGATGGGTTTCGTGAAGGCGAATATTTATTCTTTCAACCATCAAAGCAGGCGTATGTTTGAGTCTGTCGGGTTTTATCAGACGGATGAGGAATGGTACCGGCGCGACTTAGTATGAGAAAGATCATACGAAAGTTAAGGTGAACATAGATCAAAGCGCCTATACAAAATTGCGGCAACCCTGTTTTCCCGCCATGTTATACAGTTCGAGCTCGCCAAATGCCGAGCAAGTTAGCAGATTAGCGCGGACAATACGGCCCACTTTACAATTAAAAGCGGTTTGAACGGAAACTTGCGGATAAGTTAGGGGAGGAAAATGTTTATAGCCATAAGCTGTATAGTTCTAGTGGCGATCGCGGCCTCCATAGTCTCCTACATTGTTTTGAAGTCTCCCTTCAGCTACCCCTACTTCACCCGCTCCATAGACATCTCAGGTAAGAGGAAGCCCGATGTAGAAGACCTGGTAGATCAATACCTCATAGACTGCGGGATGAAAGACGTGGAAAAGGAGCGGGCCCGGGTGGCGGCATGGAAGGCCGAGTGCAAAAAGGAAATCGAGAAAAGCCCCTTCCGCAATAGGAGGGAAAAGCAGTTTGAGGCTGCGGTGGACGACGACCACGCATACCGCTTTATAGCCTTCAGAATGCAGACCAGGTACCAGCAGCGCAACTATCAGAGGACGGCCTATAAGGTAAGAAACGAGATTGGAACTTACTCTTGCAACTATGCCTACCTTGCCTCCAGGAATGTCATGCTTGCAAACATCAATTACGAAACCACGCTTAGAAAGTACCACAGCCAGGAGCAAAGAAAGCTTTTGACCCCAAAGCTTCGCCAGGAAATCATGGAAAGGGACAACTACACCTGCCAGATCTGCGGAAAGTACATGCCGGATAAAGTGGGGCTGCAGATTGACCACATAATCCCGATAGCAAAAGGGGGAAAGACTGTCCCCTCAAACCTTCAGGTCTTGTGCTCGAGGTGCAACGGGAGCAAGCATGACAAATTAGAAGCTTGAGGCAATAGGTAGGTATAACGAGTATAGAATTGGAGGCATGGAACAAGAACAATTTTCCGACTTGAAATCGGTACTGAATATCCTAAGAGGGAGGATTAATCCTCAACATGAGGCGCAACCCGCGAGAGTAACCCCCCCCCTTTGAAGTGGAATGAAAAGCAGACTGAAAACTTTATAATAGAACCCGTCTTTCAAGCTCTCGGATATGATTTGCAGGATCCGAATAGCCCGGAAGTAGCATTTCCGGAATTGAATAGGGGAGTCCGAAAACCGGATCTTCGGGCGGATTATGTCCTCTTTTTAAATTTGCAACCTGTGATAGTTGTTGAATGCAAGAAATTATCCGAGAAGAAGTTGAATAGTGATGCAAGGCGTCAGTTGGATGAGTATTTCCGTGCGCCGAGCGACCAAGTCAATACTGTAAGAATCGCAATTTTAACTAATGGCGATGAGTTTGAATTTTACACCGACAGCAAAGAAAAAAACGTAATGGATTCAGATCCTTATTGGACGTTCAATCTGTCCAAATTCTCGGACAATGATGTTAAAGCTCTTCTAATGTACTCAACTAAAAATCTGAAAGGCACGTTAGACAATCTTCCGACGATTGTATATAACGCTCAATTTGAGCGTTATAAGAGGGAAGGGAAAATTAGCTTGGAATATTGCCCGAGCGATATTTCCTCCCATAGGTTCGAGCTTTCCGGATATGAATTTGAAAGCCGCAACATCAGCACCGATCACTGGGTCACTATGTTTAAGAATGTCATTACAACTCTCTGCGAAAAATATGACTTGCCTAACCATTTAGATCTTGCAAAGTGCCAAACATGGTTCTGCTCCATAAAGGACATGCAGCCTCAAGAAGGTTCTAATAAGCGTTGGCTTGAAGTAGGTGATTATAAAGTTCAAACCTCCCCCCTTGATGCCAACACGATTATTCAAAGACTGAAGATATGTTTTAAGGCGGTAGGAATCAGCGCAAGTCAGTTGGTATTTCGTTTTTGATAAAAGCAATGAATAGTGACGCACTTTGTGCCGGTTCCTCGTTAAGTCATTGGATAATTGCAAAAATGCTAAATGCTAAGTGGATTGGCCTGACTTCATAGATTTAGAGGGTGGAATTTTAAAAGCCCCTATCACAAGTGATACTTTGCGCATCGCATGCAGAAACCGCTTTAACTTTTAGTCATTTGGTTGTCTTGAAAATGAAAATCAAACAAAGTCTATATTCGTTTTAAAAACATACATATTGTTAAAATCAAACAACGCGATCGCTGTCTAAATTATGGCTCAGCAAATAGTGATGCAGTGGAGAAGGGAGGGAATGAAGATGGCGCTTAGCTTGAAAGAAGCTCGCTCTTTCATTGTTTACCCAAATGCAGATTCCAACAAGTATTCCAGAGGGGTAGTCGGCCTTTTAACCGGATCTGACCGCTTTCCCGGTGCAGGAGTCCTGTCTTGCAAAGCCGCCCTTAGAAGTGGAGCCGGGTTTTGCAGGTATATGGGGGAAGGGCGGTTTTGCAATTCTCTTGTTCTCGGAAACTGCCCCGAAATCGTCTTAGGTGAAGGCGCCTGCGACAGCTTCCTTGTGGGCTCCGGCATTTCGGACGTCCTCCAAGATCCGAGGCGGGACCTGGCGAAGCGCATCTTTTCCGATGCATCCATGTACCGTAAAGGCGCGGGACGGCTAGTTTTGGATGCGGGGGCGATGGACCTCGTTCTGGATTCTTTGCCTGCCGTCCCCACGGTGATCACCCCCCATTCTGGCGAGCTTCAAAAGCTTTTGAAAAAGAAAGGCGTGGAGGCGGACGCGGAAAGCATCCTTAAAGACCCCGTACGCTTTGCAAAACTCGCCTCCCGCCTTTTCTCCTGCGCCGTGCTTTTGAAGGGTTCGCATACCGTAGCAGCCGCAGGGGATTTTTCTGAAGAGGTGGAGGCGGACTGCCATTTTCTGGCTTGCGCCGGGACGGGTGACGTTTTGGCCGGGTTCCTTGCGGGTTTTTTGGCCGTGTCCAAACCCGAAGGGGAAGAGGGATTTGTCAGAGCCTGCGCCGCGGCGGCCTACCTTCACAACCTCGCGGGCAAGATCGCGAGCCGGAGCATGGAAGGCCCGGGCCATTCCATAGTGGCAAGCGACGTGGCAGCCAACCTCCCGAACGCTTATTTATGGGCAATTCAAAAAGATAAACTAGATTTATAAGCGAAGTAGAAGAGATCCACAAGGAATAAGATACATGCCTTTTCCAGTCATAAGCCCGCGCCAGCAGCACAGCATGGCGGGGAGCGCAGTTGACTTCAAGAATTTAAGTTGCGAGGGACAGAACAATTACCTGAAAGCCCTCAGATCCTTTCCAGGACAGGCCATAGTAGATCTTTCAGCTCTCGTGGGGAATATGCGCCGCATGCGCTCCCTTTTCGCGCCTGCCGAGGTCATGGGAATAGTCAAAGCCAATGCCTACGGGCACGGCCTCATCCCCTCCTGCCTTGCAGCGGTAAAGGCAGGGTGCTCATGGATAGGCGTGGCAAAGGCCCAGGAGGCTTTGGCCATCAGAAGGGGCGGGATAGGCCCGGGAATGTGCCGCATTCTGGCATGGCTCGCCAACTGCGTCTGGGCCCCCTATGAAGAGATGATTGGAGAGGACATCGACATAGCCCTGGGATCTTTAGATGAGATAGAGGCTGTCGCAAAAGCCGCCCTAAGGGCCGGGAAACGCGCCCGGGTCCACATAGTGGTCGACACGGGCTTTAGCAGGAACGGGTTCCTCGAGGGCTCTTTTGGAGCAGCCCTCTCCCTCCTGAAAAAACTCTCAGGCGAAGGCAAAGTGGAAGTCGTGGGAATTATGAGCCACTTTTCTTCGGCCGACGCCGAAGACGAAGGGAGCGAAAGGTATACCGATCTCCAGCTTGAGAGTTTTTCAAGATTTGCAAAGAGGGCGGAGTCGGCAGGGTTCAAAGGCCTTTTGCGCCATATCGCAAACAGCGCCTCCAGCTTTTCGCGCCCCCTCTCCCGCCTCGACATGGCCCGGCCCGGAAACAGCTTTTACGGATACGCCGCCGACTACGCCCTAGGATCCCCCCAAGACTTCGGCCTCACCCCCGCCCTCACCCTCGAGGCGCAGCTTGCGAAGGTGAAGGACGTGGACGCTGGCAGGGCCGTATCGTACGGGAGGACCTATAAGACTGAAAAGGAAACCTCCCTCGCCATCGTGCCCTTGGGATACGCCGACGGGATCCTGCGCACGGCCGGGGGATCCGACTCCCCGCTTGAAAAGGCGGGCGCCCCCGTCCGGGTCCTCACTTCTTGCGGCCCCAAAATTGCCAGGGCCTGCGGGAGGGTGTGTATGGACCAGTTCATGATCGACCTCGGGGCGCCTATGGAGAGCCTGGGCGTTATGGAAGGGGACACCGTCCGGCTGTTCGGGCCTGGGGCCGGAGAAGAAGAAAACGAGCCTACGGCTGACGACTGGGCGAGAAGGTCCGATAACATAAGCTACGTAATCTACACCAACCTTTCTCTGAAGATTCCGCGGCTCTATTTGAACGCTAAAAAGGAGCTGGGAGAAGAGGGGCTCTCCCTCCTCAATCCCGAATGTGTGCTTTCTTAGGAGTTGCATGAAAGAACAAAAACTGGACGTGCCTTTTAAAAACCCCATACCCAGGGGCTACTCCTCACGCGATCTCGACAGGTTTTTCGAAGAGGACGGGAAGTCGAAGCTGCGCACGGAATTTGAGAGGGACAGGGCCCGCCTCATCCACTCTTCGGCCTTCAGGAGGCTCGGGGGAAAGACCCAGGTGAGGACTGCGGGATACAACGACTTTGCCAGAAACCGCCTCACCCACTCCCTGGAAGTGGCCCAGATAGGGCGGCAGATAGGCTACCTTCTGGGGTGCGATCCAGACGTGGTCGACTGCGCCTGCCTCGCCCACGACCTCGGCCATCCGCCTTTCGGCCACAACGGGGAAAAGGTCCTCGCCTCCATCTGCGAGGGGATCGGCGGGTTTGAGGCGAACGCCCAGACCTTCAGGATCCTGACCCGGCTCGAGCCAAAGGTATTTGAAGAGGGGAAAAGCTGGGGGCTGAACCTCACACGCGCGTCCCTGGACGCCTGCGTGAAGTATCCCTGGACTAAAGAAGAAGCTTCATCCTACATAAAGGGCGGAAGGAAGTTTTGCATCTACCCGGAAGACATGGAAGCATTCCTTTGGCTTAAAGACGCTGGCCGCGAGCACGAGCGCCCCATGGAGTGCCAGGTTATGGACATTTCCGACGACATAGCCTACAGCGTGCACGACTTCGAGGACGCCCTGGAAGGCGGGGCGGACCTTTCCCGCTTCAATCCGGATTCGGGGATGGCTTCGCTCGAAGAGGCCATGAAGGCCTGGTACGGGAAGGAGGAAGACCCCGAAGGCCTGAAGGAGGCCTTCTTGCGCCTGTCCTCCTTCGATCGCTTCTTTGGAAAGAAGGTGGACGGATCCAGAAGCTCCCTGGCGGCCCTAAAGGACCTGACCAGCGCCCTCATAGGCCGCTTTGCCTCATCCATTATGACGGCTACGAGGAAAAGGGACGGATACGATCCCCTCGTACGCTATAAAGCATCCCTCGAAGTCCCGGAGGAGACCAGGATGGAGATAGAGCTTTTGAAGGGGCTCTCGGCTTTGGCTGCCAGATCCGAAAAGGCCTACATTGAACAGCAAACGCAGGAAAGGGAGATAGTCGGGAAAGTGGTGGAAACGCTCGCCTCCTCCCCCTGCCCGGAAAAGTATTTCGAGCCCCAGTACCTCGAAGACTTCAGGAGGGCCGGGAACGAAAGGGAGCGGCTGAGGTGCGCCTGCGATCAGGCTGCCAGCCTCACCGACGCCTCCATCCGGGCGCTTTGGGAAAAGATGAAGGGCTGATGGCCTCAATTCCAAAAGACGAGATAGACGAGGTCAGGGAGGCTTCCAACCTTTACGACATAGTTTCCGAGACGGTGTCGCTCAAAAGGAGCGGCCCCGAAGCCTACGTGGGGCTGTGCCCGTTCCACGACGAAAAGACGCCGAGCTTCTCCGTGAGGCCTTCTTTGGGGACGTGGCACTGCTTCGGGTGCGGGGAAGGCGGGGACGTCTTCGACTACATCGAGAAGAGGGACGGAGTGGAGTTCCAGGAGGCGGTCAAAATGCTCGCCGACCGGTACTCCATCCCCCTGCACATGGACGAGGGGCGACGCCCGGAAAGGCTCTCTTCCAGGACCAGGCTCCTTGAAGCGTGCGGGGAAGCGGAGCTGTTTTTCAGGCAGAGCGCGGAAAACGACCCCGAGGGGCACCTTGAAAAGTTTCTTGCCGGAAGGAACTTTTCCATGGAGCAGGGGGCGCAGTTCGGATGCGGCTGGGCTCCCAACAGCTACGACGCCCTTCTCTCCCACCTGGTTTCCAAAGGCTTCGCCGTGGAGGAGGCGGTGGAGGCCGGGCTTGCCCGCAAGAAGGAAGGCGGCGGGGCCTACGACTACTTCCGCGGCCGGATCATCTGGCCCATTTCGGATTCTTCAGGCAGGGTCATAGGCTTTGGCGCCAGACGCGTGCTCGACGAGGACAGGATAGAGGCCAAGTACATCAACACCCCCGAAACCCCGCTCTACAAGAAGTCGAGGGTGCTTTTCGGCCTTTCCCTCGCGAAAGAGGAAATCGTAAGCTCCAGATCGGCCGTAGTCGTGGAAGGCTATACCGACGTCATGGCCATGAGGTTTTCGGGAATCCGAAACGCGGTGGCCGCATGCGGGACGGCCTTCGGGTACGACCACGCGCAGATCCTGCGCCGGCTCATACAGGACGACGCGGTCGGCAGGATGCAATTAAAATCTGGGAAAGAGCAGAGCCGGGTAATCTTCGCCTTCGACGGGGACGAGGCGGGCAAAAAGGCCACCCTCAAGGCGACGAGCCTGGACTCGGCCTTCCTCTCCCAGACCTTTGTGGCGAGGAGCGAAGACGGGCTGGACCCGTGCGACCTGCGCATGAAAAAGGGGGAAGAAGCCGTCAGGGCCCTGGTAAAAGGGGCCAAGCCCATATACGACTTTATAATCGACCGCATCTTGGAGGGGTTTGAAAAAAAAGAGGACGTGGAGAAGGCCGAAGAGATAGAGGCCTGCGCAGGGGTGGTGTCCACCATAAAGGACGACTTTCTGAGGGAGCTTTACACCCAGTCCCTCGCCCGAAAGCTCTGTACCCTGCTTTTGCCGTACGTCGACAGGAAGACCGCCAAGGAGGTGCTCCTCTCCTTTGCGAACAAGTCCCCGGATTCCCAAGAGCTTCGCACCCGCATAACCTCGCTTGTGGAAAGGGCCGTGAGGGTCATGTCCCCGGAGAAGGGCGGGGGCTACTTCAAAGAAGGCAGGGAGGCTTTGCCGGAATCCGGGAAGCCCCCCCTCAAAAGCGGGAGCGCGGAGGATCCCGTCTTTTCCTGCGAGCAGCAGCTTATGGCGGAAGCCGTGCAGCGCCCCGGGGATATTGACACAGCCCTCTGGGGGCAGTTGGACGAGGAGAGCTTTACCACCCCGATGTTCAAGGCCCTGTTTGCGGCCCTCGAGGCTGCGGGAGGGATAGAGGCCGCAAAAGATCTGCCTGCCCGGGCGTGGGTGGAAAAGCTCATGGACCTGTCCCCCGCCCTCCTTTACCCCGTGATACCCACCCTCGCCTCGATCCCGCTCCCCTCCTCTGAAGGAAGCGGGGGCGCCATGGGCCGATCCCTCATAGCCAAAGTTTTGGAGATTTCGATAGTGAAAAAAGAGTCCCTCTGCAAAAAGGAGCTGATGGAGGGGAAGGGAAACGTGGAAGAAATTTTGATCAAGGTGCAGGAGCTTGAAAAGAAGAAGCAGGAGCTGAGGCGGATCATGAGCGGGGAAGGGAAAAGATGAGCGAAGAAGAGGACGCGGGAGGGGAAAAGGGCCGCGGGAAGGCCTGGCTGGTGGCGGGAATCGCCCTGGCCTTCTGCCTGATCCTCTGCGGAATCTGGGCCATAGCCTTCTTCCACGGCAAAAAGGCCATAGACAGAGAGTGCGCGCAGACCTATTCTCAGGCCCAAGAGTCCTACAGGAGCTTTGAAGGCGAAAGGGACGCGGCCCAAAACGCCCTCGACACTTCCAGCGCCAAATCCTCCCCAGCCTACGAGGCCCTTCAAAAGGCCCTGGCGGCCAAGACCGATTCCGCGCCGGTCCTGTGCAGCGCCGGAAAGAACGGATCTATAGAGGGAAACAGGGCCCTGATGAAGACGCTTTCCTCCAAACAGGCCTCCCTCTCCTCCCTCGCGGCAAATCTTTTGGAAAGCGAGAAAGCCGCCAACATTTCAGAGGAAAAGGCCTTGGCCGGGCAGGAGATCGCGTCCGCCAAAGCCGCCCTCCCGGCGCTTTCGCACAGTTCCCAGTCTGAAGTCAAATCCCGGATCTCGGACCTTGAAGGGGAGGTAAACAGCCCCTCGCCTTCTTTGGCGGGGGTCAAGGACGCCATGCTGGCCCTGGAAGGAAGTTTGAAAGAAGCCGCAGGCGGAAACTGAAAGTGCCCTGAGCCGGATTCGAACCGGCGACACGAAGATTAGAAGTCATCTGCTCTATCCCCTGAGCTACCAGGGCGCCCATAAATTATACCATTTTTAGACTGAGACAATCCCCAAGCAGGACAGGACTATGGCCAGCACGGCCAAGAGGCACACGATCGCCATGGCGGCCGTTTGGCCCTTTTTGATTTGCCCCCGGCGCCTGTAGATGAAGAGGGCGAATCCCGGGACGTAGCATATGGACAAAAGCAGCACTTCCTGCCAGCCGGAGATCGCCAGGCCCAGGATCTCGAACGCCCCGGAAATTATCCCCATGGCGAGGCCCAAAGGCTTCCTGTTTTTTGCGGAGTACATTATCTCGTACAGGCTCACGAAGGCGTAGCAGGCCAGGGCCGTAGTGGAGCTGACTGTGCTGGCGAAGTTGTAGGCGTTGGAAGTTACAAGGAAGCTGAAGAGGAAGAGGGTTTCCAAAACAGCCGTGACCACCAGGGAGAAGACCGGGGCGTCCTTCTTATTGGAGCGGGACCATATCCCGGGCAAGAGGCCGTCTTGGGCCAGAAGGGTGGTGGTCTCCACGGGAAGCAGCGTCCAGGAAAGCAGGCCTCCGAGGCAGGAGATGATGAGCCCGGCATCTACCAGACCCTCCCCCCACACTCCTACCGTTGCGGCCAAGATCCCGCTCATGGCGGGCTGCGGGAGGGATGCGAGCTGGGCCCGGGTCATAACCCCGTAAGGCAAAAGCGAGATGAAGCCGTAGATTAGGATCAGGGCTACGAGGCTGAGGACGGTGGCGAAAGTGGCATCGCTCTTCTTTTTCGCTCTGGATCCCATCACGCTTGCGCCCTCTATGCCCACGAACACGAACACGAGGTACATGAGGCTTCCCTGGATCTGGGTGAAAAGCGACCTGGCCGTGAAGGGGGAGCCCGCCCTCGCCACATTCTCCCAGAAGTGGGAGGTGAACATCCCGGCCTTAAAGGCCGCAAACATCACTATCAGGAAGACCAAAAGCGGGATGAGCTTGCAGATCGTCACCAAGGCGTTTATGAAGGAGGCGCTTTTGACTCCCCGGCTGACGAGGAGGGTTATCAGCCACACCACCGCGCAGGACAGGAGCACCGAGGGGAGGTTCTGTCCCCCTTTGAAGGCCGGGACAAAGTTCCCCAGTGCGCTCATGATCATCGTGCAGAAGGCTATATTGCTCACCCAGCTGGCGAGCCAATATCCCCAGCCCGACACGAACTCCCCCAACGGGCCGGCCGCGGCCCCCGCGTAGGCGAAGATCCCGGAATCCAAATCGGGCCGCTCCCTGGAGAGGTTCGTCAGGCAGTACACCAGGGCCGAAAACCCCACGTCCACTATGACCCAGGCCACTATCGCCGACCCGGGGCTGGCCTGGGAAGCAAGCTGGCTCATGAGGCCGAAAATTCCGGTGCCGATGGCCGAGCTTATTATCAGGGCCGCAAGGCCCCCTTTCCCTATTTTTTGGCTTTCTCCCCGGCTCATTGGGCCTTCCTGCCGCCTCCGAAGTTAAGCTGGGTGCCGGCCGCGGCGCCTGCGGCCTGCTGCTCTTTTTGCACTTCCTCTATCCTGCCCCTCACTTTTTCCAGCATCCCCTCGGCCCTCTTGGCCAGGTACTGTCCTTTTTCCCAGGCGTGCACGCTCTCTTCGAGGTTCAGCCCTCCCGCCTGCAGGGCCCCTACCACCCTCTCCAGCTCGTCTCTGGTCTCTTCATAGTTCAAAGAGTCCATAGCCTTTTTTTCCTCTTCCGTCAGCTCTTCTTTCATTCCTTAACCTCTATTTCTTCTATCCTCAGCTTCAAGGCGCCGTCGCGCATCACGATTCTTATCTGATCCCCCTTCTTCAGCCCCCGGGCGTCCGAGAGGATGAAGCCTTCCTTCTCCACGAGGGCGTAGCCGCGGGAGAGGGTGGAAATAGGGGAAAGGGACTTTAAAGATGCAGAGAGGGAAGAGACGCGCCTGAGTTCGTCGTCAAGGCGCATGGCCAGGGCGATAAACATGGATCTCTCCGCTTCCCGGACCGTTTTTTCAGGCCCTTCTACAAGCTTTGCGGGGTCCTGCATGAAGGGCGCAGAGGCGAGCCTTGCAATGCGCCCCTCTTCGGCCCCCTCTATAAGCTCCATGCAGCGCAAAAGCAGCGTGCGCGCCCTATCCAGCCGCTGCGCTTCCTGCGCGAAGGAGGGGATGATGGTTCCTGCCACGTCGGTCGGTGTGGAGCAGCGCTTGTCTGCAGCGAGGTCGATCAGCGTCCAGTCGCCTTCATGGCCTATGGCCGAAACTATCGGCGTGCGGCATTCGGCCGCGGCCCTGACCACCTGTTCGTTCGAAAAACCTATCAGATCCTCGAAAGATCCCCCTCCCCTGGCCACGATTATGACGTCCAGGCCCATCTCGTCCAGCTTCCTTATAGCTGAAGAGACTTCGGGAGGGCAGTTGACGCCCTGCACGGCCGCATGCTCGACGGTAAACTCGAGATCCGGCCAGCGCAGGCGGGAGTTGGTGACGATATCCCCCTCGGCCCTGGCCCCTGCGCCGCAGACGAGTCCGATCCTTCGGGGAAAAGCGGGGATGGGGATTTTGTGCGAGGCGTCGAACAGGCCTTCTTTGGCGAGCTTTTGCTTTAGGGCCTCTATGACCTTGAGGAGGGACCCCTCTCCCTCTTCCTTGAGGACCCCCTGGGCCATCAGGCTGAACCTGCACTGCACCTGGTAGAAGTTCGGCCTGCCGTAGACCAAAATCTTGTCCCCCTGGACGAGCCCCGCGCTCCTGCACTGGTCGGCAGCCCCGTAAAAGGCCGTCACCTGCATGGACACGTTTTGCTCCAGGTCCTTTAAGGTGATATAGACCCCGCTCCTTTTCCCGTCTATCTGCTCTATCTGCCCCTCGACCCAAAGGGAAGGCCACTTGGCCACGGCCTGGCAGAACGCCGACACCGCCCAGGCCACGCTCCAAGGATGGTCCCGGGTAGTGTCTGCGGCCCTTGCGGGCGTAAAATTATCCATGCATTCAAGCTTACAGACAGCCCCCTAAAGTATCTTGTATCAAGATCTGACTCTTAAACGACAGGATGTAACAATGCGAAAAATCCCCCCCGCGCCTATTCTGCCCCTATCTCCGGTTGAGACCATCCCTCCCTCCGCCTTTTCAGAGAGGATGGAAAAAGAAGTCCTTCCCGCTCTGAAAGCCTGTAAAAAAGAGGGGTGGACGCCGGTTGAAGGAGGCTTTCGCACCGTTCCGGGCACGAGGCGGGCGGCCCCCGGAGAGGGGTTCGTGCACTGGTCGTTCCTCGACGCTTCCGCCTTCGATCCTGCGCTGAGGAAGGTCTCCCTGCAGCCCCCTCTGGGGACTGTGGTGGTTTCCATTGGCTTTACCCAGTCCGAAATAAGGTTTGCAGAGCTCGCCTTTTACTTTCTGGAGTACGGCCTGAGCGTCCTAATTCTGGAGCACCGCGGCCACGGGAAATCCTCTAGGGAGATAAAGGATCCGGAAATCGTGAAGGTCTCCCATTGGAGGGACTATGAGCGGGACTTTGCAGCCGTGATGGAGGACGCGGGAAGAAAGTCCCTCCTCACCCGCCCCCTCTTCCTCTACGCCCACTCCATGGGAGGGGCCATAGGCGCCGGGGCCGAAGAAGCCTTCCCACTCCTCTTTGAAAGGGCCGTCCTCTCTTCCCCGATGATGCTCCCCAAAATGAAGCTTCCCGCCTTCGTTATGGAGGCTGCCGCGGAGGCCATGTGCCTTATAGGGAAGGGCGACTCGAAGATTCCGGAGAGCACGGGGTTCGTCCCCCCTTCCCAGGCCGAGCCCCTTTCCTACAGAGCCAGGGACGAGTGGTATTTCTCAAAGCGCCTTCCCTGCCCCCTTTTGCACCTCTCGGACGCCTGCTGCAGGTGGAGCCTGGAGGCGCTTCGGATGGACAGGGCCATAGCCCGGGAAAGGTCGGTGCAAAAAATCCTGACGCCCACCCTGATCTTTCAAGCGGGAAAGGACGCCCTGGTGGATCCCGCGGCCCAGGAGAGGTTCGCAAGGCGGGCCCGGAGGGAGGGGGTCCCAATATGGCTGCGCCGCATCCCGGGGGCCAGGCACGAGATTTTCTGCCTCCCTCCCAAGGAACTGGGGCGGTACCTGGCGGAGGTCATAGGCTTCTACCTTTCAGCTTCCAAGGCAAACTCGGGTTGTAGAATAAATTCGTAATTTCGGCTGTTGAAACTTGAAAGCTGAGAAGAGAGAGGAGAGCAGGATTTGCCAGTCTACAGATACAAATGCAGCGACTGCGGATATGAGTTCAGCCAATACCAGGGCTTTGACGACAAGCCTATAGAAGTGTGCCCTAAGTGCGGGGGAAAGGTGCACAAGGTCTACACCCCGGCATCCATCCAGTTCAAGGGGAGCGGCTTTTACCGCACGGACAGCTCTTCGAAGAAGACTTCCAAAAAGGGCGACTGATTTTTATATGAGCCATACTTTTTAATTGAGGTATGACTTCTTACCAAATTTCTTCCTTCCACGACCTGGGCCTCTTTTCGGGATTCAAAAAGTTCATCTCCAGAAGCAGCATAATCGACATGGCCATCGGGGTCGTCATGGGGACCGCCATTTCCTCTGTCGTCAGCACCTTCGTCTCCAGCATCGTAAACCCCCTGATCGCCATGATCTTCCGGAAAAAGGACATGTCAGACATCCTTACCTTCTCCTACGCCGGGGCCACGGTGTCTTTCGGAGCCGTTTTGAACGCCTTGATCCAGTTTCTTACGATCGCCCTGGCCATTTACTTTTTGGTGATAGTGCCCGTAAACAAGATGCATGACGTGTCGAAAAAACTCGCAAAGTCCAAGTACAGGAGCGAAGAGCTGAATGCGATAGAGCAGGCCGCCCAGTCCCAGGGCACCGACAGTGACGAGCAGATCATAACCCTGCTCACCCAGATAAAAGAAGAACTGAAAAAGGGCGGACGGCCCGTGACGATTTCGGATCTGGTCGAAGAAGGGTTTAGGAAAAATACCCCTTCTTCTCGGAAAAAGAATCAAAATGAGGGGGAAGCTGGAGGTATTTGAAGGCACCCCCCTCCTTTTCAAACTCCAGGCAAAAACCGCTGCGGCTCTCTCCTCCGGCCCTAAAGCTCTTTTTATATTTTTTACCTTTTATCATCTTCCAGATCCCCTATCCCCATGGACTTGCCCCCCGGTTTCACATTGAGGGCCTTCGACACTTTCTCTATTTCCCTGTCCGGATCCACGAACATCCCGACCGACCATGAGAATACCGATCCCCACCCCAGGGATCGGAGCATGTCGGGAATGCCGCGGTAGCGCAGCCTAAGGGATGGAATTGACATGAACTTGGCATCGTCCGTAAACACCGCCAGGTCAAACTCCCCTTCTTTCCTTCCTACAGCCAGGGGGATTTTGACCCCGTCCTTGTACCCCAGGTACTCTACGGCGCTGTACCCTTCGCGCCTTACCCTCTCTTCAAGGTCCCTGACGAGGGTGTTGGAGGAGGCGGAGGGCGCGGGAGGCGCAAACTCAGGAGGGTTCTGGCTCCAAAAAAGCAGGTCCTTTAAAAGCTTGGTGCCGGGAGTGAGCCTGGCTTCGTCCATTTCCTCGGCCCGGAAGGAGGAGACTACGTCCAACTTGCTTTCGGCCAAGGACAGGGCCGAGAGCAGGAGCTTGTCTCCGCCCTCGGCCTGTACGCGCCCGAACTGCTGCAGGAGCCTTCCGTCGCTCATCTTGGAGTAGCCTGCGGCTATTATCACGTCCCCCCGGTGGGCCGACGCGACGTTTGAAATGTCGTCGACAGAGATGTAGGCCTGGACGAGGTCCGGGCATTTTTCCCTGATTCCCATCTTCTTTACGGCCTCGGCCACGCTTTCGGCGTGGGCAGGGTTCAAAGCGATGATGGAGAGGTGGTAGGAGGGCCGAAGCGCCCTCTG
>JAFYIA010000028.1 GCA_017538865.1 Aeriscardovia sp.
GGTCCTGGGCCCGGTGCTTTCCACCCTCATCACCGGCATGCCCCCCGTGGCGGAGCTGCCCACGATGATAATCCAGGGGATCTTCCTCGGGGTCTTCTGCGGCCTAATGATGTTTTGGGTCCACACCCACTCCACTTACGGGGACCTCTACATCAGCATAGTGGTGGGGATCATCATAGGATCGGCCGCGGCCGGGTGCGCCAAAGCGTGGATCTTCGACAAGGGGCGCTACTCATTTTTCGCCTGGATCCTGGGGTACTTCTTCTTCTGCCTGCCCGGCCTGATTATCCAGCTCGCGGCAGTACCCTCGATAGTGGTGGCCCTGATGAAGGGCAAGCTCATACCCGAAAGGTACCCCTCCAAGCACAAAGAGAGGCAGGTCGAGGCCAAGTGACGGACCTGAAGGGCGCCTCGAACCTGGAGGAAGTGCGGAAGTACTTCGATTCCAAGGCCCAAGGCTGGGACGAGCGCCAGCACCCAGAAGAGGTCAAGATGATGAGGATCTTGGAAAAGGGGGGAGTCAAAGGGAAGGTTTTGGACGTGGCCTGCGGTACCGGGGTCATGATCCCCTTCTACTTTGAGGCCGGCGTTCGGGAAGTCGTGGGGATAGACCTTTCCCCGAAGATGATAGAAGAGGCCGAGAGGAAGTTTGCCTTTGAAAACAGGGCGAAGTTCCTCTGCGGGGACGCCGTGCTGGCCGATTTTGAAGGCCGGTTCGACTCAGTCGTAGTTTTCAACGCCTGGCCCCACTTCATCCAGCCCCTAAAGGCGATTTCCGCCTTTGCGAGGGACCTGCGGGCGGGGGGGCGCCTCGTCATAGCCCACGACAAGGGCAGGGGGCAGCTGAACCGCATACACTCCGGGGGGGCTTCCTTCGTCTCTCTGCCCCTCCCTGCGGCAAAAGAGCTCGCCAGGAGCATGGCGGGATGGGTCCAGGTGGACTTTGAAGCCGACGAAGAGGGGATGTACGAAGTTGCGGGCAAAAAAATAGCCTAGGCTCCGCGCCCAGGCTGGCTTTTGCGCTACAGGTTCAAAGTCTCCAGCGCCTTTTCCCCGTCGCCTTCCTTGGATTTGAAGCTCGCCAGGAGCCTGCCTATCATTATCCAGAGGGCCGAAGCGGAAAGGATGCACAGCTCTGCCAGCATCTCCCTTCCGGTGAGGGGGGCGCGGGAGAAGATGAAGACCAGCACCACCGCCGCCATAGCCAAAAGCGGCGGGACGAGTATGATGGCTTTTCTCATTTTTCCCTCCCTAGATTTCGTTCTCAATGGAAGTTAAATATTATACGCTAAATTTTTAAAAAATTCCAATTCCCGTCAAAACACTCCGACACCTCAGGGGGTAAAATGCGCAGGATCTTAAAGCTCGCCCTCTTCATCGCGGCCGTGATAGTGGCCATAGGGATCTGGGTTTCCCTTTCCCGAGGGGCCAAAGGGGAGGTAGTGTCTTTGGGGCGCTGGATCGCGGAAATGTTTTGGCGGGGGTGGGGGGAAGTGTCTAAAAGGCTGTAAGCGGCCTTTCAGGTTTGCGGCTTATAATCCGTCTAAAGAAAAGTTTAAAGAAAAATTACCGTTTTAAGGATTGATTATGAAATCAAGGCGCCACGCCTTCAGCCGCGCCCTGACCGCGCTTTCGCTTTCCCTGCTGTCACTTTTGATGTTCCACACGACTTTTTCCGCCCTCCCCGATACGGGTTCGGGGCGCCATTTTCCGGCGCTCCACGCCGACCACTCCGACCGGGAGAGCCGCAAGGCCCAAAAGATGAGGGAGGGTTCCATCGACGAGTGGGAAAGGGATGAAGAGACTTCCCAGCCCGTGCCCACGGCCTAGTTTTACAAGCTTACAGAAAAAATCAATAGATTAATGCACTCTTATAATTTATAATATAAAGAATGCATATCGTCCTGCTGGTAGTTGTGGGCTTGCTGGTGGGAACTTTCGTAATCGCCCTGGGCAGCGGCGGAGGCTCCATCTACGTAGGCCTTCTCACGGCCGTATTGGGTTTGGATCCCGCGGTGGCCACGGCCACGGCCCTGGTCACCACCCTCCCGTCCCTAGTGATCGGCACCTGGGGATACTACGAAAAAAAGCATATGGACTTCCGCAAGGGGAACCGCATGCTCATCTCCGCGCTCCCCAGCGTCATCATTTGCTCCATAGTCTCTTTTTGGATCCCCAAGGCGGCCTACGGCTACATTCTGGCGGCCATCCTCTTCTTTGTGGGAGGAGTGATCCTCTACAAGGCTTTCCACAAGAAGAAGGCAAAGAAGGGGGGGGCCTCCCTTCCGGCCGCGCCTAAGAAGAAGTGGGAGACCGTCGCCATTTACGCCATCTTCGGGATCCTTGGGGGGATCATGGCAGGCATCGGAGGCATGAGCGGGGGCGAGCCCATATTTGCAGGCCTCCTCCTCTTGGGGGACGACGTTTTCGAAACCATTTCCACCTCTTCCTGGGTGGTGATCTGCATGGGGATCCTGGGGGCCAGCGTGCACCTGATAGGAGGGCACGTCGACTGGAGGGCGGCGATCCCCCTGACGATCGGCGCCACCTGCGGGGCCCTTATAGCCCCCCACGTGGCCAGGTTCATCACCAAGGGGGGAAGGGCCAAGTGGCTCGAAGGGGCGCTGGGCCTGGCGCTCGTGGCGATGGGTATAAGGAACATAGTATGAGGGAAAGATTATACTAGACAGAAGGCTTAGAGTTCAGAGGAGAAAAGACCTATGAAATCGGAAATCCATCCCAAGTACGAGTACGTGGTGTTTCGCGACCGCAAAGGGGGCCTGGAGTTTTTGACCAGGTCTACCATGGCCTCCGACCCCAGGGTGACCCAGACTATAGAGTGGAAGGACGGGAAGACCTATCCGCTCTACGACGTGGACGTGTCGAGCGCGACGCACCCCTTCTACACCGGAAAGCGCACCGTCCTGGATTCTGCAGGACAGGTGAGCAAGTTCGAAAAGCGCTACGGGAAGAGGAAGTAAGAAAAGGCTTTTTAAGGGGCCCCCAAAGGGGCCCCTTTTTTTATTGCGCTCCCCCTGAAGGAAGGTCCGCGCCTTTGAGGGGCCGGGCGAAGAGGGCGATGAGGACGGCCGCCAAAGCCGAAGAAGCCGCCATGATCCAGAGGGCGTTGGAGGCGAGAAAGCCTGAAGAAGAAACCGTGAGGCGAAGGCGGGAGAGCGCGGGAGAGGAGAGCAGGGCACTGTAGATGCTCAGCCCCACGGCGGAAGTGGTGTTCAAAGACAGCTCGCACAGCCCTATCCCCCTCCCCCTCTCCTCCGGGGCAAGCGTAGAGGTGGCGGCGCTGTAGAGGGGGGAATAGGCGGCGATTTCCCCGAAGTTGTAGATGCAGGCGAGGATTGTAAGGAGCCAGAAGCCGGAGCCTATAAAGAGGGCGGAGAGGCCCAGGCCCAGGACCATGGCGAGGGCAGAAAAGAGGATGGTCTTGTAGTGCCCCAGCCAGGAGACAATTTTTCCCGAAAAGGCCCCTATCACGGCCGTGAGGGCGTAGACGGTGGCCAGGGCCCAGGACACCTCGTCCAAGGGGATGCGGTAGACGTCCTTTCCTATGAGCTGGTAGACCGGAATCTGGGCGTAGGAAAAAAGGTTGAAGACTATTATCACGCTGACGGCCGAGATGAAGCCCTTGTTTTTCAAAAAGCGGCGGGGAAGGAAGCAGTTTTTATTCGCCAGGGCGTAGACGACAAAGGCCAGAAGGAGCCCCAGCAAAACCAGGGTGCTGGCCAGGCCGATAAAGTCGAAGAAGACAGAAATGGCTCCTGCCATGAGGGAAAAGAGGATCATCCCGAAGTAGTCCACCTTCTTTTTGCTTCCCGATTCGTGCGGAAGGGAGCGCAGGAGCGGGAGGAAGGGGATGGACAGGAGCGGGATCGCGAACAAAAGGTTCCAGGGGATGCTGTCTACAAGCCCTCCCGCGAGCACTCCGAGGACGCTTGCCGCGCTGTAGATGGCCCCGAAAAGCCCTATATAAAAGGTCTTTCTCTTGGGGGAAAGCCGTTTGACACAGGAGACCAGAAACACGCTCCCTGCGGCCTGGGAGCCTGACTGCTGCAAGATCCTGGCCGCCAGGACCCCCCAGAAAGAGTGGAGGAAGATGCCTAAGAGGGATCCCGACACGAGAAAGGCCGCGCCCCAAAAGGCGATGGCCCTCGCCGACACGAAGTCGCACAGGGCGTCGTAGAGGAGGGAGAGGACCGCGAGCACGATTCCGGGGATCACCGAGAGGAAATCCGACATCCTCCCGGCCCCTAGGTCCCGGCCGATGTCCGAATAGGAGAGGTTGAAGGCCTGGAGCATGAGGTTGCCGAAAAGGTATATGGCTAGGAGCGCCGCGAGCGCCCCGGTCTTCACAGGCCCTTTTTCGCTTTCCTTACACACTTAGAAAAGTGTAACAGGGGAAAGCTGGAGATTTCGTCACTGGGCGATGTCTTCGTCGGTGTCGACAGAGACCGACTTCTTTACGACGGACTTTATGGGCTTTCTGAAGATCAGCACCAAAACGAGGGAGGCGAGGGCCACGAGGAACATTATCCAGAAGACGTTGGCCGTCTGGCAGGCCGTCATTCCCTTTATGCCGAAGAGGGTCCCCCTGCCGAGGGCGGCGTTTTCGATCAGGTCGGAGTAGACGGCTATGCCGATGGAGGGGGAGATGTTGACTATGAGGTCGCAGATACCGATGGCCCTGCCCCTCTCCTCCTGCGGGAGGGCTGCGGAGGCGGCGTCATAGACGGGGGTGTAGATCGCAGTGAAGCCCGCGATGGTTATGGCGTTCAGGATGCTCAGGAACCAGAAGCTGGAGTGTATGAAGGCGGCGGAGAGCCCGAAGCCTACGAGCTCGGCTATGAGGGAGAGGACTATCACCGAGTAGTGGCCCAGCTTGTTTACGAGGGGCCCGGAGAAGATCCCGACGACCATGGCCACGAGGTTCACCCCGGTCAGCCACCAGGAGACCTGCTGGAGGGGTATCTGGAAGACCCCGTCTCCTATGACCTGGTAGATCGGGGTGCAGGCGAACTCGAAGAAGAAGCTTATACAAAGCAGGGCGAGCAGGATCATGTACTTGCCGTTTTTAAGGAACTTGGGCGTGATGAAGGAGTGCTTGTTCTTGGCGACGTTGAAGGAGAAGCCTATCACGAGCACGCCGAAGATTATCCAGAGCCACCAGAACTGCATGTAAGAGAAGTACACGGCCAGGCAGGTCGCGATCCCGGCGAAGATGATGATCCCGATAGAATCCACCTTTTCGCCCTTGCCGGAGACGTTGGGGGTGTCTTTGACGAGGATGGGGAAGACGAAGATGGCCAGGGCCGGGATCAAGAGCAGCCACTTCCAGGGCATGTCCTGGATCCAGCCTCCTGCAAAGACGCCGAGGGCCACGGAGAGGTAGTAGGCCGCGTTGAAGACGCCCAGGTATATCGCCTTCTCCTTCTTATTCAAAAACTTTACGGTCATTATGAGGAAGACCGAGCCCGCGACCTGGGCCCCTGCGACCTGCAGGGCCCTGACCACGACGACCACCCAGAAGTTGAAGGAGAGGAAGAAGCCTGCAACCGAGGAGACTATCAGGACCCCCACTCCCCAGAGCACCATTTTCTTGGGGGAGATGAAGTCGCACAGGGTTTCATAGAGCATGCACACTATGCCCAAAATTATCCCCGGGAGCGTCGAGAGGAGCGCCGCCGCGGTGGGGGAAACGTGCAGGGAGGTTCCGATGTTCGTATAGACCAGGTTGAAGCACTGGATCATGAGGTTTCCGATGATGAACACGAACAGGAGGCTCGGGAGCGATTTTTTAGTCTCCCGCCTTATTCTTTCAAATTCGACTTCATTGTCGCTTGCATTCTCCATAACAATCCTTACTGGTTTGGAGTGCGGGCCGGATGCCCTACGAACTTGTAAACTCCGAAGGTGCAGATTATAGACAGTGCGGAAAGCGCGGCCATGAGCCAAAACACCATAGACAGGCGGGGCACAAGCTCGGCAGAGCCCATACCTGACTTTTCGACGGCGCTGTACACCGCGATTCCCAGGGCCGGGGATACGTTCATGGCCACGTGGGCTATCCCGACTCCCCTTCCCCTCTGGCTCTCGCGCAGGGCAGAGGTGGCGATGTCATATATGGGCGTGTAAACCAATGTTAAACCCACCTCGTAGACAATCATAAACGCCGTCACGGCCGCAAAGCCTGCCCGAATCGCCAGGGCCGAAGCCGCAAAGCCCAAGAGCATCAGCCCCAAAGAGAGGAGGATCGCCCACCAGTCGCCTATCTTTTTGCAAAGCGCCCCCGACAAGGAGGCCGCTGCCACGCATATCAGGTACACCGCGGCCAGGAGCCAGGAAATGGACTCCAGGTGCTGGTGGTAGACGTGCTTGCCTATGGCCTTGTAGATGGGGATCGCCGCGTACTGGAAGAAGAAGGTGAGGAAGAGGATGAAGAGGGTGCCCATGAAGGGGCGGCTCTTTACCATGGGGCGGGTCAGGAGGGGGTTTTTGCTCTTTTTCATCCACACCACAAACACTGCAAACAAGATGCAGCTGGCCAAGAGGAGCCACGTCTTTTCGTAGGTGAAGAAGATCGTCAAAAACGCCACGCAGACCGTAAACAGCGTCGCCCCCAGCCCGTCGAAGGGCTCGGGCCTTACTTCGAGTTTGGGTACGTCTTTGAGGAGGACGGGCAAAAGGAAGATGGAAAGGGCCGGAACGAGGAGGATGTACTTCCAGGGGATAAAGTCGATCTGCCCCCCCAGGAGCATCCCCAAAACCACCGACACGAAGTAGGCCGCGTTGTTAAAGCCTATGTAGATTCCCCTATCCTTTTTGGGCAGGTACTTTACCAAAATCACCAGCACTACCGAGGCGTGCACGGCTATAGTCTGGAAGATCCTGCACACCAAAACCACCCAGAAGTTCCCCGCACCCAGGAACCCCCCGATGGAGCTGGCTACCAATACCAGCGTCCCCACGCACACGATCGTCCTCGGAGACACGTAGTCGCAGAGGGTGTCATAGAACATGCACACCGCCGCGAGCGCCACTCCCGGCAGGGACACCAGAAGGGACGCCTCGGGGAGCATGTGCAAAGACTCGCCTACGTTCTGGTAGACGAGGTTGAAAGACTGGAAAATGATGTGCCCGAAAATCCCCAGGGCAAACAAAGCGGGCAGCGCGCGCTTGACTTTTCGCCGCTGCTGGTCAGAGGCTCCTTCGCCCCCTTCGCTGGCGGGGCCGGAGGCGGCCCTGGCCCCTTCCGTCATTGAAGCTGGAATTTCAGCCTCCTCCTTGGGAAAGCTTCGCTTAGCTTCAATGATACATTGCGGGTTCTACACCCTACTTCTTGAGAGCCTTCTTGGAGCCCTTGACCTTGGCCTCGGCCGCGGCCAGGATGTCCTCGTCGGCGCTGAGAGGATCCTCGAGGGCCGCCTTCTCGGCGGGGGTGAGGGCGTTCGCCCTCCTCTCCATGTTGATGATGTGCCTCTCGGAGTAGGTCAGGTACAGCGAGATGATGAAGCACAGGCCGCCGGCTATGAAGATGACGACGCTGGACGCGCCCCATCCGAAGTGGTCCACGAGCTCGCCTATGAGGGCCGTAGCTATAGTGTCTCCGAAGATGTACTGGAAGAAGCCCATAAAGCCGGTGGAGAGGCCCACGGCGTACTTGGGCACCGCCTCGTTGACCATGAGGCCGACAAGGTCGAGGGGGGCGTAGATGCAGGCGCCGGAGATAAAGAGGCCGACCAGGATGAGGGCCTTGTCAGGGGCGAAGAAGTACAGGCACAGGGCCCCTATCATCACAATCGTCAGGCAGAAGGTGACAAGCGCCCTGCGGCCCTTCAGAAGGTCGGAGACGAAGCCGAAGAAGATCACGGCGGGGATGAGGAAGAGCTCGTACTCGCCCACGATCCAGCGGGCGGTGTTGGGGCTGAACCCCTTGGTGGGAAGGTAGGAGGGGATCCAGCTCAAAATCCCGTACCTGCAGATGTAGAAGCTCATGGAGGCCAAAGATACGGCCCAGACCATCTTGTTGCAGAGGATGTCTTTGAGGAAGACCTTCCACACGCTCTTCTTGGTGACGCTGCCTGCGGTGGTGGCGCCGGTCTCGCTCAGCTCGACGCTGTCGGAGTAGGTGTTGATGTCGGGAAGGCCGTAGGTCTCGGGCCTCTCGGAGTTGATGAGGTACATGAGGGTGCCGATGACGGCCGCAACTATGGAGGAAGTGATGAAGATGGCGCTTAAGGACCCTGAGAACGCCGCGGCGGCGGCCTCAATGGTCACGACGCAGAAGAAGGCCCCGAAGTTGTGCGCGGCGCTCCAAATTGCGTAGGCCGTGCCTCGGCTCCGCTTTGCAAACCACAGGCTCACTTCCCTCTGGCACACGGGCGCCCCCACGCCCTGGAAGACGGAGTTGATGAGCATCAGGACTATCATCACGCCAAACGAGCGCGTCCAGGCGAAGAACAGGTTGACGATGGCGGATCCGTACAGGGCCAGGATCAAAAACCTCTTCATGGAGACCCTGTCGGCTACAAAGCCCATGATGAACTTGCTTATGCCGTAGCCTATGCCGAAGGCGGAAAGGATGATTCCGATTTCCCCTACGGTGAACCCGTACTGGTGCCTGAGGGGGATCTCCTCATCTTGCACGACCTGGCGGATGATGTAGAAAGAGGCGTACGACAGGCAGGTGGCTATGAGCACGCCGCTTTGCCTCATGTGGTATTGGTGTTTTACCCTAGCTTTCGGAACCTTGGTAGCGGAAGCGGCGGGGACGCCCAAAAATGACATGGCTTACTTCCTTACTTTTCAGTTGCCCCATTGCAACTTGAACGGGTGTTGTATATTAGCACTCGTAGAAAAAACTTGACTATGATACCACCAAACCGGGATCCGAGGGGGAAGTGCTCTTCAAAATCTTCAAAAGGGACCTTTTGAGGCTGGCCCGCGGGCCAGCCTCCCTCCTCACCCTTTTGGCGCTCCTCTTCCTTCCGGCCGTGTACGGATGGTTCTCCACCTACGCCTATTCTGACCCGTACTCTAGGACGGGGGAGCTGCCCGTGGCCGTGGCCAATATGGATTCCCCCGCCAGCGCGGAGGGGGAGGAGATAGACGTGGGGGCGGATCTTGTAAAGGGCCTCAAGGGGAACAAAGAGCTCAAGTGGGAGTTCGTGGGTGAAAACGAAGCGGAAAGCGGGGTGAAAAGCGGGAAGTTCTTCGCCGCCTTCGTCGTCCCCGCGGGCTTCAGCCGGGCCCTGGCAGCATCCCTCCTCTCCCCTTCAAAATCCCAAAGGCCCCAAATCCTCTACTTTTCCAACCAGGAGTCCAGCCCCGTCACCCCCAAAATCGCTTCAATCGGAGCCGAAAAGATCGAGAGGGAGGTGAACGCCCAGGTGGACGCGGCGCTCCTCAAGGCTGTAATGGAAAAGATGTCCGAAGCGGCCAGGTCTTCCAAGTCGAAGGCCCTCGGAGGAGCCCAAAGCGCGCTGGAGGGCGCAGAAGGGCTGGCAAACGGCCTCTCGCGCATCCGATCCTCCCAAAAGGCCCTCGCTTCCGCGCTTTCCTCCCTCTCTTCCTCGCTTTCTTCGGCTTCAAAGTCCCTCTCTTCCCTCCCCCGCGCCTCTCTCTCCCCTCTCCCCACTTCCCTTCCGGCCCTCCCTTCCTCCTTTCCGCTGAAAGGGAAGCTTTCCGAACTCTCCTCCCGGCTTTCCTCCCTCTCTTCCTTCCCGCTTTCTTCCCCCCTCGCCCAAAAGGCATCTTCCGCCCTCTCTCAGATCGAGGCCGCGCTTTCCTCCCTCTCTTCCCGCCTCTCATCCCTTGAGGCCTCGGCGCAGGCGGCCCGATCCGAGGCGCAGGGGGCTTTGTCCGCCTTCAACGCCAAGGCGGACGAGGCCCGCTCCCTCTCTTCCTCCATCCCCTCTTTCCTCTCTTCGGCCGCCAATGACCTGGAGGAAATGTCCCGCGCGATCCTTGAGGCGGACGGACCCCTGGAAGAGTGGGAAAAGGACCTCTCCTCCCTCTCTTCCTCCATTTCGCAACTGGAGTCCTCCTCCCTGATTTCCTTCCTCTCCAAAATCGGCGCCCTGGACGCCAGGGGTGCCTCGTCCTTTTTGGCCTCGCCCGTGGAGCTTGAGACGGTGCCCGTATACCCCGCCTCCTACACCCAGGCAGTCTCCCCCTTCTTCCTCTCCCTGTCTTTATGGGTGGGGGCCTTCATGCTGGTGGTAATCTACAAGCTGTTTCCGGACGGGGAAGGGGTGGGGAAGGTGCGCCCCCGGACAGGCTACTTCGCCCGCCTCTTCCTCTTTTCCGCCTTTTCCCTCCTCCAGGCCGCGGTCTCTTCGGTGGGGGAGGCATGGATCTTGGGCTGGAAGGTGAAGAGCCTCCCCCTCTTCTTTTTCGCCTCCTTCCTCTCCGCCCTGGCCTTTTCCGCCGTCATCTACGCCATGGCGGTGTGCATGGGGAAGCTCGGAAAGGCTCTGGCCTTGGTCGCCGTCATGATCCAGATCCCTTCCTCGGGCGGGATGTACCCGGTCTCGCTCCTGCCCGGCGCCTACAGGGCCCTTTACCCCGTTCTCCCCTTCACCTACTCCATCGACCTCTTCCGATCGGCCGTGGCCGGGGGAAGGGGGGCGTCCTTCGCGAAAGACTCGATCTTCCTTTTGCTTTTCCCCCTGGCCTTCACATGCGCGGCCGCCCTCCTCTTTCCGGCCCTCTCCTCCCTGCAAAAGTCCCTAAACTCCCGCCTCAAGGCCGCCGACTTCTTCGCGGCCGAAGGGGAGGACCTCCCCTCCTCCTCCCGGCTCGAAGAGGCGTTCTACCTTCGCCTCTCCTCCCTCCCGCGGGCAAAGGCGGAAATGGACTGGGAAAGGTTCAAAAGGCGCTATTTCAAGGCGGCGACGGGGGTGTGCGCATTCTTCTTCGCCCTGCCCCTCGTGCCCATGATACTGATGCTTTGCGGGGAAGCCAGCCGGACCCTGTTTCTCTTCGTGTGGGTGGGATCGTACTCTGCGGGGATGATAACGGCGGCCGGGATGGAGTACGTGAGGATGTGCGCGGAAAAAGCCGCCCTGCGGCGGCTTTGAAAGGAGGGGGCATGAAGCTGTCTGGGGACTTTGGCAAAGAGGGAAAAGAGGAAAAGGGGAAGTTTGACTCATTCTTCGCGCCTCCGTCCTTCTCCCCCTCCCCGGAAAGGCGCGCCTTTTTGAACCCCTTCCGCCTCGCCGGCCGCGACATCTCCTCGGTCTTTTCCAGCCTCATTTCCCTGGCCGTAATGCTGGGGCTCATCCTGATACCGGGGCTCTATGCCTGGTTCAACCTGGCGGGGGAGTTCGACTTGTACTCGAGGACGAAGGATCTGAGGATAGACGTTGTAAACGAGGATGAAGGCTACTCTTCCCCCCTCCTCCCCCTGGGCGTCAACTTCGGATCCAGGGTCGTAAAGGCCCTGCAGGAAGACCCCAAGTTCCTTTGGGTGCAGACGGGGCTTAAAGAGGCCGAGGCGCAGGTGAAAGACGGGAAGGCGTACGCCGCCGTTGAGATACCGGAGGGATTCTCGAAAGATCTTATGTCCATCTTTTCCTCCCCTTCCCCCATAAAGCTGAAGTACCTCGTAAACGAATCTGTGACCCCCCTCTCCCCCAAGCTCACCGAGGAGGGGGCGGACGACCTTGAAAACGAGGCCAGGCAGGTTTTCGCCTCCTGCGCCCTCAAGATCGCGATCTCGTCTTTAGAGTCCTTGAGCTCCCTTAAGCCTGGATCCACCTTAAGCCTCCTCTCTTCCTACGCCTCCAATTCCGCAGAGGCCGCGGGCGCCGCCTCCTCGGCCTTCCTCGCCTACTCTTCCGCCCTCTCCTCGGCGGGGCGCCTCCTCTCCCTCTCTTCTTCGGGGCTTTCCTCGTTCTCCTCCCTGCTGCGCCCCTCCTCCTTCTCTTTAAAGCCCCTCCCCCTCTCCCTGTCCGGGCCCCGGCCCCTGGACCTTTCGGGCCTGAAGGAGGCCGAAAAAAGGGTGCAAGATCTCCTTTCCTCCCCCCTCCTCTCTTCCGCGCAGGCCCCCTCGGGGGAGGCGGCCTCGAAAGCGAAGAAGGCGCTATCTGAGGCGCGGGAAGGAGCCTCGTCTCTGTCGCTGCAGGCCGAAAACTTCAATTCAAGGCTTGAAGCGGCGCTTGAGGCGGCTCGGGAAGTCCAAAAGGAAGCGCTATCTGAGGCCGAAGGGCTGAAGTCCTCGCTCGCCTCCGCCTCCTCCTCCCTCGCTTCGGACTCTTCCGCCCTCTCGAAGGCGGGATCCGATCTCTCCTCCCTCGCCTCCGACCTTTCTTCCCTTTCCTCTTTGGCCCTCAAAGTCTCTTCTTCCCTCTCTTCCGTCTCTTCCGAGCTTTCAAAGGGCCTTCCGGCCCTCCCCTCCTTCGGCTCCCCTGAGGCCGCGGCCTCGCTCCTTTCCAGCCCCGTAGAAGTGAAAGAAGTCCCCGTCTGGCCGGTCTCCCCCTTCGGGAGCGCCATAACTCCCTTCTATGCGGCCCTGGCCATGTGGATAGGGTGCCTTCTGGACTGCCTCGTCATAAAGCCGCGCTACTCCCCTTCCAAGGCCCAGGGGATCTGGCGGCTTAAAAGGCGCCACCTCATAATAGGGCGCTGGATCTCAATCGAAATCACGTCATTTTTCCAGTGCGAGGTTGTGGCGGCCGGATGCATGGTCTATATGAGATCGCAGATGGAGCGCCCTTGGATGTTTTTGCTCCTGGCCTTCTTCTGCTCCCTGTCGTTCAGCTCCCTGGCCTATGCTTTGGTGAGGACCTTTGGGGAAGCGGGAAAGATGGCGTGCGAGCTCGTGCTGATTTTCCAGATTACGGCTTCGGGGGGCATCTACCCCCTCCAGATGCTCCCCGAAGGCGCGCAAAAGGCCTCCCTCTTCCTTCCGGCCACCTGGGCCATAGGGGCGATGAGGCCCTGCGTAGGGGGATCGCCCTTGGGACCCTACTGGAGGGGCGCAGGGGTTTTGGGCCTCTTCTTTTTGGCTTCCTGGATCCTCGTCCTCGGGCCCGGAAGGCTCTTTTCAAAGATCTCCGAGGCGTTCTCGGAGAGCTTGGAATCGGGAGGCCTGGCCGCCTAGCGGATGCGGGAAAAGCCGTCCTTTAGGATCTTGGAGCATTCTTTTTCCCTAAAGCCCCCCACGACTTCGGCCTTCCATCCTCCGGGGGCTTGGCGGGGGATGTCCCACACGCTCCCGCACGCCCCAGCCTCAGGGTCCCATGCCCCGAAAACTATCCTCCCCACTTTGAAGAGCAGCGCCGCCCCCGCGCACATCGCGCAGGGCTCGAGCGTGCAAAAGAGGGTGCACTCTTTAAATCCCGAAGCCCCCAGTTCCTCCTGGGCCCGCCTCAGGGCTATGGCCTCGGCGTGGAGGAAAGGGGAAGACCTGTCGTTGCAGCCCTCGGAAACCACCTCGCCTTCCGGCCCCGCCACAAGCGCCCCCACGGGCGCGCCCTTCGCCCTTCCGGCCAGCTCCATCGCCCTTCCCATGAGCTCAAAGGTGCGCTCCTCGAACATGTAGGGCCTCATCAGCTTCACTTGCCATCCCCCTGTTGAACTAGACTATGAATAGGTTATCTAGAGAGCAAAAGGATCTTTGACGTTGAAGTATTTTGAAAAACTTGCCAGAAAAATGAACGCCGAAGGGGAGATCGACATGTCTTTGAGCCCCTCCACCCTCGAAGATGAGGAGGTGTACAGCTGCCCCATATTCTCCGTGCGCGAGAAGGTTGTGGCGCTGCCTAAAAAGGACGGGGGCAAGGCCGTTATAAGGAGGAACCTCATAGATCACTTGGCCGGCGTCATCTGCCTCGTCCACGACCTCGACACCGATTCCTACCTAGTAGAAATGGAGTACAGGGTGGGGCCCGACGCCTTCGTCTTCGGGCTTCCGGCAGGGCTCATAGAGAGGGGGGAGGCGCCCCTGGAGACCGCAAAGAGGGAAGTGGAGGAAGAGACCGGGGTGAGGCCGGGGAAGATTGAAGAGATAGAGCAGTACGGGGCCTTCTACGCCTCGGAAGGGGCCAGCAACGACAAGGCGTACCTGTTCGCCCTGCACGTGTCGGAAATAGAAAAGCGCCCGATCAGGCCGGACGCCGGGGAATTTATAAAGTCTGCGTGGGTGTCTTTCGAAAACCTCCTCTCTCTGCCAATAAGGAACGCCTCAAGCGCCCTTTTGGTGCGAAACGAAGAGGTGCGCAGGCGGGGTCAGGTCCTGTAGCGCCCCTCTTTGGCGAGCTTTTCCGTCTCCGGATCCGCCGCCTCGAGGTCCTTTAGGGCCTTTTCCACGCCCTCGGAGGGCTTGGGGACGAGGATTTGAACCCTGAGGAGCAGGTCCCCCTTGGGGGAAGTGTCGCACCCGCGGCCGCGCACCCGGAGCATCGCCCCGGAGCCCGTTCCGGCAGGCACCTTCACCTTCAAAAGCTCGCCCGTTATGTCTTTTACGATCACGCTGTCCCCCCTGCAGGCCTGGGGGAAGGTGAGGGGGAGGTCCCGCACGAGATCGCGCCCTTCCATGGAAAAGACGGGATCCGGAGCGATGTGGACCTCCAGGTACAGGTCCCCTTTGGCCCCGGTGACGGGATCCTGGGACCCCCTCCCCTTGAGCTTTATAGTCTGCCCGTCTTTGACTCCGGCAGGGATTCGGGTCTTTATAAGGGCCCCGTTCACCTTCAAAGACACCGTGGCGCCAGTGGCCACCTGCCTGAGGGAAAGGTCTACGCTGGATTCAAGATCCAGCTCCCTGGGATCGGCGTACCCCCCGTACCCGTAAGGGGAGCGCCCCCCGCGACCTGCGCGCCCGAACTGGTTGAAGATGTCGGAAAAGCCGGAGGCGCCCCGGTCCTGGCCGAACATCGAGCTGAAGATGTCGGAAAAGCCGCCGCCTTCGCCAAATCCGCCGGGGCCGGCTGTAAACCTCGCGCCGCCGGAGCCGAACTGCCTTATGGCGTCGTACTTCTTCTTCTGGTCCGGGTTGCTCAAAACGTCGTGCGCTTCGGAAATTTCCTTGAACTTCTCGGCAGCGCCCGGATCGTGGTTCAGGTCCGGATGGTACTGCCTGGCCAGCTTCCTGTAGGCCTTGTTTATCTCGTCCGGGCCTGCATCTTGGCTGACGCCCAAAACCTTGTAAAAATCCTTATTTAGCCATTCGTTTTCTGCCATTGGCCACCTGCCGCCTTTTTTATAAATCCCCCTTGAGCGGGCCTCAGAAGTTGAAGTGGGCCCGCATCGTGTTGTAGAGCCTCCTCTGATCCGGAGAGCTCAAAACGTCGTAAGCCTCGGTTATCTCTTTGAACTTCGCTCCGGCCTCGGGATCGTGGTTGACATCCGGATGGTACTGCTTGGCCAGCTCTTTGTAAGCCTTTCCGATCTCTTCTTCGGAAGCGTCTTCTGGGACGCCCAGTATCGCGTAGAAATCCTTGTGGCCCCATTCGGCTATCGTCATCTTTCCTCCTTCAGGCTCCGGGCTCTGGGGCCGCGGCCGCTTCAGATCCGCCCTCGGGGGCGGCGCCCCCTTCGGGGAGAGGGGAGGAGACGACCACCCGGGCCGCCCTCAAAATCTTCCCCCCGATCCTGTATCCGGCCTCGACTACGGCTTCGATAGAGTCGCTCTGCGCCCCTTCTTTAGGGTTGTGGAGCACAGCCTCGTGGAGGGAGGGGTCGAATGCCTCCCCGGGCTCCCCGAACTTCTCTATCCCGAGCTTTGAGAGGGCCTTGTCCATCTGCTTTGAGACGGCTTTGAGGGAGGAATCCATCTTCCCGTGCTCCCTTATGCGGTCCATGTCGTCCAAAACGGGCAGGAGCGCCTTGAAGGCATCCTCCACCCCGGCCTGCTTGAACTGCTCCCTCTCCTTGGAGATGCGGTTGCGGAAGTTGATGAAGTCGGCACGCTCGCGCTTGAGCGCGTCGAGATACTCCGCGGCCTCCTTCTTGGAGGCCTCCAGCTCCTTGGAAAGGTCTTCCTCCACGGCGTCGTCGAGCTCCTGTTCGAGGGTCTTGGAATCCTCCTCAGAGGATTTCTCCTCCTCCTCTGAGCTGTCTTCCATTTCTACTCGTCTTTCTTATCGTCGTCGTCCACGACCTGGGCATCCACCACGTCATCGTCAGGCCCCTGCTGCTGGGAGGGGGCGGGGCCGGCCTGGGAGGAGCCATTCTGCTCGTAGATGTTCTTGCCGATCTTCTGGGCGGAAGTCATGAGGTCCTCCTGGGCCTTCTTGATGGCTTCCACGTCTTCGCCCTTGAGGGCCTCCTTGAGGGTTCCGATCTTGGCCGTGACTTCGGATGCGAGGTCGGCGGGAATCTTGTCCTTGTTGTCGCTCAAAAGCTTCTCTATGGAGTAGGCGAAGGCCTCTCCCTGGTTGCGGGTCTCGGCGTCTTCCTTGCGCTTCTTGTCGTCGGCCTCGTGTTCCTGGGCCTCCTTGACCATGCGGTCGATCTCGTCTTTGGGCAGGGACGATCCGCCGGTGATGGTCATGGACTGCTCCTTGCCGGTGCCCTGGTCCTTGGCGGAGACGTGCACGATGCCGTTGGCGTCGATGTCGAAGGTGAC
>JAFYIA010000029.1 GCA_017538865.1 Aeriscardovia sp.
GCCTTGGATCCCCAGATGCCTTTATGAAGATTACCCCCTTACGGGAATCTGGATGAGCAATATCAGCGAGAAGGGTCTATGGTCGGAATTGCTCAAACCTGCCGATAGGAGGGGGAAAGCCGAGCTGACAACAATTCGGATGTACTTGAGAGGGGCTGGTTCTCCCCTTGCAAAGCTGAGTGACAAAAAACTAGCTGACAAGATAGAGCAGGCGGGATTCCCAGTTGCGCGTTCCAACAATAATACGAGGCACGTCAGGGGGTATGTAATCAATATGGATAGCGCCATTGTAAGGGCTGCCAAAAGGGATTATGACAACTTAAGTGACGGTCTGGAGGATGAAGCTGACAATTACGACTTTTCCCAGGCTCGGAGGGAATATATTAAAGCCCATGAAAACGAGCTGATGGAATATTCCTCCCGTTTGGAAGCCATGCTCCCCTCCTCCTCCCGGTCTCGTAGGGTCTATTCCGCGCCTGTTATGCCGAGGCTTTCCTAAAAGATAATTTAAATCGCAATTTTTTGCCCCAGCACCTTGCTCTAGGCTGTTTTCAGATTCATTTATTTGTATTACTGTTCAGGTAACTTTGGGGGTGTTTTTAATTATAATATGTGTTTATATGGTAAAATTTTAAGTATAAACATTATTTTTGCATGAAGTGCTTAGGCACATGAAATAGGCAAAGGCGGATCTTATGGCTGCTGAAACAATTAAAACTAAAACGCATAACATTCATTTTCAAGAGCCTGTAGTAAATCCCTTTAACGGATATATGCAGGACAGCATCCAGATTCAAGAGGACGATTATCAAGATTTGAAGGCTAGGGCCGATAAGGCGGGTCTGGGCGTGGGTCGCTACGTCCTTTCCCTTCTGGCGTCCGGGAAAAGCCCATTTGCCGCAAAGAGCGCTAAAAATGCCTATATGAGGGGGGTTATAAACAAACTTGAAAAAGAGGCGCGCAGGTGAGCCAGGAGAAGCCGGATTTTGTGGGAGACGTGCTCAAAACGACAACGGCCCTCAAAGCTGACGAATGGTTTTACGTGGTGTATGACAATGAAGCTGTAGCTTATTCTCCCAAACCGGACAGTATGCTCCCTCCCCTCAATAATCCCCGGGACTTGATAAAAGTTGCCAGGGCTTTACAAGGCAACCCTGTCAGAGTTGATAAAATTATACGAAAGTTTTGGCGCGATTATGCGGGCGTTGCCCTCGTTCAGTCTCATATACTCGTAATAAATGACGAATCAGAAGTTACCCTAAATAAAACCCTTTATCCGGACGGCTCTCTTGTTTCGCCTGCAATGATGTTTTTAGCTTTTATAGATTCTATGAAGACTGGCATCCCTTTCGCGTATTTGCCCGATGGAATAAATGTATTAGATGAAATCGAGGGGGAGGCCGTAAAGGTGTATTGCCATAGGTTTGCCCAGAAAGACAAGGCGGTTCGGGGTGATGATATAGATACGTTTATTAAGGAGTTTGTAGAGCACAGCGACCCTATGGGCAGGCTTTCTCCTGACTTTCTGGATAGATGGCAACAACCATAACCTTAATCAGTGCGATAGGTCAATAGGGGGTTGCAGGCGGGCTACATCCCTAGCAGTTCTTTTACAAGCCTTTCAAGGGAAAATTCAATTCCGCCCTCTTCGTCGTGCCCTGCAGCGCCTGGAATGTACTTCATTCCCCGGTGATCGTCAATTCCTCGCCTTGCGCCGGCTTCGCTCCAACTTTGGCAGGGGGGACCGCCTATTATCCCATCACAATCAGAAATTTCCTCCACTGAAATGTCAGTTATGCTTCTCGTATCCATCCTGACTTGCGGGAAATTCTTTTCAAAAGTGGGGAAAATTTTCTTGTCGAACTCATTGGCCCAGATGGTCTCAAAGCCGGCATGCTTAAATCCAAGGGTCCAAGCCTCCCGCTCCTGAAAATAGCGATACTACCTTCAGAGACATTGCTTTTGCCTTTCAGTAACAATCGTTGCCTTCGTTGCTGTACCGCATTTTACCTGCGAGGTCGGATCTCGCCGCCTTATTTTGGCGCCTACCGGTCTTGCCTCATTATGGGGGCAGATCGGACTGCATGAAGATTGCTCTCCTTGCACTTTGCCTGCATTATGGCTTCCCTTACGCTTGCCACGCAGTCTGGCAAATGCCTGTCTATATCCTCCCCCCAGAACCTGAGCACCGTCCACCCCATGGCTTTGAGCCTCCGGTTCGCCTCCGCGTCCCTCTCCACGTTCCTACGTATCTTCGTTTCCCAATACGCCCTATGGGTTCCGACGGGCTTTTTCAAGTCAAAGCCCTTCCCATGCCAGAAAGATCCGTCGCAGAATACGGCGATCTTCCACCTCGTTATGGCTATGTCGGGCGTGCCGGGCAGCCCCTTCAGGTTCTTCCTGTAGCGTATCCCCTCGTGCCGCAGCGCCTTTCTGAGCCTCACCTCTATGGAGGTGTCCGCCGAATGGATGTTCCTCATAGCTTTGTGGCGTTGTTCGGGTGTAAGCCTGTCCATCTTTCTCCTCTGTCAACTAATATGAATAATCGACTTTGTCTCTTTATGCCACTGCATCTCATTGTTATATGGCTACCTTGAACACTTATTACTGTGCCTTTTCGCAACAGACAAGGGCAATGGAATATAAATAGATTGCATTACTCCCGTAAATTCGGCGAATCAAAAAGCAGCGGACGGCGGCTAGTCTTCATCCTGAACTGTTTACCCTTACATTTAAAAATTTTTTGAGTATACTAAAAATTATGTTATAATTATTCTTGTAAGATAAAAAAGGAGGTAGAAATGCTAACTCAATAAGAAATGGAAGAAGTTAAAAGGATAACGACGTTCTTAAAGTTACCTGAGGACAAACAATATGGATCCGTATTCCGCTGATTTCGGCCAATGGAATAGAATGTCCAACAACCTGGCGAGGCCGAGTCTATTAATTTAGGAGTAAATAGGAGAATTAAAAATGATTTTAAATTATCAAGAGTATATATGTGAGGCTCAAAATCTGCGTTTTCAAGCAGGAATAAACGCTATTGAGAAGAGAGGTATCCGAAGGA
Organism: Aeriscardovia sp.; assembly: GCA_017538865.1. GTDB lineage: Bacteria > Actinomycetota > Actinomycetes > Actinomycetales > Bifidobacteriaceae > RGIG1476. The sequence goes on from JAFYIA010000029.1 coordinate 3,068, forward strand.
ATTTGATTGATCCTCTTATGATGGGATTGAATGGAAATTATGTCATTAAGTCATATGCAGATCCTATACCCATTATTGGCAAGCCCTCTTATGATCTTTATCCACTTCTTCCTGGTGAGAAGTACATTTGCGAATTTCCTCCTTTCAATCCAGGAGAGAATAGAAACCCGAGTTCCTATTCTGATGCTCAGTTTCGATCGGACTATGGCCTAATCTATTCAGATATCCCTGACCTTGTGATTTCTCCTAATGATTCGCCTGCGAGTTTTATCACTGTTGAAGTAAAAAGTCTCTTTGTCAATAATAATTTTTTGGAAGATCCGGAATATAAAGCTCAAGGTGCACAGAAACTTATTCAGCTTTACCATGAGAAAAAAATCAGTAAGGCAACTATTAAGGCAATTTATGATTCTTGTAGTCAGAAATGTACCGATTTAAATATTCCCTGTGTATCTGATATGGATTACAGGAGCAATATACCAGGGGCAGACACTGTTACTTTTGACAATGGAGAGATCATCAGACTATATCAGGAAGATTGGAATATACTCGACTTGCAGTATGCCCAAAAAGCTAATGTGAGATCTGTAAATCTAACTAATGGCAGACTTGTGAGAAGATTTTATAAGGAAGCCAACCAAATAAAATCGAGAAATTACAACTTATATATTGAGAACGATTTTAGCACTTGGCAAGAAGATCTGAGAAGCGATCTTAAATAATTTTACTAACCCCTGATAAGCAATAGGCTTTTAGTTAAGCGAGGCTTAGGGGAGGTAAGGGCGGAGTTTAACCGTAACAGGAGGATTGCGCCGTCCAGGCTTCCTCAGAGCTTCTGTTCCCTTCTATTTCCCGTAGAATGCGTCCAAAAATCCCTGGGCGAGTATTTGCAAACAGTCAGAGCCATTTAGGCCGGGAAAACAATTCGCTCCGAATGAGGGGAAACCAAATAAGGGAAAAGTGCCCCACATACCTATAGCAAAGTCATAGTCCCCATCACTGGTTAGTTCGCACCAGTTTTGGAATATCTTGTTCTTGAAGGCATTCTCCACTGTCCAAGCTTCAGTAGGGTCGAAAATAACCCACCACTTATTTGGTTTTGATGCAATGTTTGCAATTATTTTTGTGGAAATTTTAGATGACGACAACCTGGTGCTCTTGAGAGTGAGATTGTAGTTCTGATGGCGTTCGATTACAAAACTGCCAACCTTAAGCATTTGCCTCAGATAATCTTCAAGACCGTCCCATGGATTCGTATATGGCCACGACATAGCCATTTGATTCCATGCTTTAGGGGGGAAGGAAGGATTTTCACTCCACTTGAGACACCGGGGATACTTCTTTAGCAATCCAGGATCAGGGATAAATGTTTTTGCTGGGTCAAAGTTTTTCTTAGCGTATCCGCCGGCTGCGTTAGCTATCCTACGTGCAAGCGTGTCCATCCAATTAGAAACGGGGACTGTTGGGTGATTGTACGGGTAGTCGAAATGGCAGTGCTCATCGTCAATGAACATACACAACCAACAACGTTGTTCTAAAGTCATATTGGCAATTGGCTTCATAACTACACTTTCCCTTCTAAGCAGGAACTTTTAAAAGTCAATGATTATTTTCTCTCAGGTTAGTGCATTATTCGAGTCTTTTAAAAACTTGGAGGTTTCGCCGTTCCAGGCGGATTTTGGGGCTGCCTTGACGTACAGAAAACGTAAAGGAATTAACAGGTAATCCAAATCCCGGTCCAACTCCCATTTTTATAAGGGGACAACCCACAAACCGGCTCCAAAGGTTATTAAAAACGCTAAAGAAAGATGAAGTAAAAAGGCGCTTCATCCAATAAGCGAATCCCCAGTTGTCTCTGTCCCTTCTCAGGCGTTGCCTTTCCTCTTTTGATCGTGATCTTCCGCCTCCCTCTCCCTTTCCTTCTCCGTAGCCAGCGCCAGCTTCTCCAGAGCTTCTTTTCGGCCCTGCCCCCGCTTGGAAAGGTAGACAAACAGCCCGATTCCCAAGAGTGCGCAAACAATGGCGGCCCATGTGTTGATCCTAAGGCCAAGAAAGTACAGGGAGGAATTTATCCTTATCTCTTCTATTCCGGCCCTGCCTGCCCCGTAGTACATGAGGTAGAGGCAGAAAATCTGCCCGCTTTTCAAAGACTTTTGGAAGCGGTTCCCGAAGATTGTCAAAAGGACGGCCCCCACGAGGCACAAAATTATCGAGTAGAGGAAGGTTGGCTGGAAAAGGTGCGTCTGGGGATCGGGGCAGGGAAGGTCGGTGTAACAGGTCTCGAACTTCCCTATCGCGTCGGCCGAGTTGAGCTTTAAGCCTATGGGCCAAGTGGTGGGTAGGCCGTAGAGCTCCTGGTTGAACCAGTTCCCGAGCCTTCCGAAGGCCTGGGCCACGAGGAGCGCGGGGGAGACGGCGTCGGCCAAAAGGAGGGCCGGGATTTTTTTGCGCCTCCCCACGAGCGCTACGGCTACGGCCCCTCCTATGAGGGATCCGAATATCGCCATCCCCCCGTGCCACACTTTCAAGATGTTTATGGGGGAGCCGGTGGGGGGGAAATAGTCCCACGGCACGGTCAGGCAGTTGTAGATCCTGGCCGCCACCAGCCCGCAGGGGACTGAAGCCAGAGTGAAGTCCAAAACCTGGTCGAAAGTGCCCCCCCATTTTTTCCACCTACGGGTGAGTATCAGCACTGCAAAGATTATGGCGCAGAGCATCGTGAGGGCGTAGAAGTGGATTGTCAGGGGGCCGATTTTGAAGAAGGAGACGGTGGGGGAGGGGATTGAGGCCTCCGGCATTGTTTACCCCTTTCAAAAGCCCGGCGCCCGGAACGCAGGATCTGCCTTCAGCCTACAGGAAAAGGATTAAAAGCAGGTAAAGGCAGGGGGCGGCCAAAAGGATGCTGTCCGTCCTGTCCAAAACGCCCCCATGCCCCTTTATGAGGTTTCCGTAGTCCTTGATCCCCACGTCCCTTTTTATAACTGAAGCGCAGAGATCCCCCAGAGTGCCTGCCACGGCCCCGACGATCCCCACGATTATCGCCTTCCACCAGTCGTCAGCGAAGGTGGACCTAAAGAAGATGATCCAGAAGATGACCTCCCCGACAATGCAGAAAAATAGGCTCCCCGCCAGGCCTTCGTAAGATTTTTTGGGGGAAAGGCGCGGCGTCATCTTGTGCCTGCCCAAAGTGGCCCCGACGGTGAGGCCCCCGATGTCGCTAAGGGCGGGAAGGAAGATCACCATAAACTCCATCCCATGCTCGGGGCTGTTGGCAAGGTTGGCGGGATGGAAAGTCAAAGGGAGAATGAGGAAGGAGGAGAGAAGGAGGATGTAGAGGGCTATAAAGAGAGAGGCGCAGGAGTTTCTGAGCCTGCTCACGGGCCTGTTGAGATCCAAATCCGGAGGGGTGGCAAGCCCTCCCCGGACGGCCACCAAAACGAGGCACGCAAACAGGGAGGCCGAAAGGGCGCATATGTGCCGGGGGAAAAGGTAGGTGCAGCAAAAGACGACTGCAACCGAAAAGGCTATGGTGACCTTTGGGATCTTAATCCCTATCAGTTTGGAGGCCCTGGCGAGCTCTATCAGGGCCAGGATGACGAAAATATATATGAACCAGACAAATCCGAAGGGAGGCAAAAAGAAGAGGCAGACCATGATTATGCCTGCCAGGGCGAATCCGACCACTATGGCGGTGGCAAGTTTCCTTCCCGTCATAAGTACCTCTGGAAATCAGACGGTGAGAATTTCTTTTTCTTTCACTTCCGCCATAGAGTCTATCTCGTCCGTGAATTTCTTTGTGAGCTTGTCGAGCTCTGAAAAGATCCGGTCCTGATCGTCTTCGGTGATTTGGCCGCTCTTCGCCTCGGCCTCGACCTCTTCCCTGGCCTTGCGGCGGATGTTGCGCACGGCAATCTTGGCGTCCTCGGCCTTCTGCTTGGCGAGCTTTACGTACTCCTTGCGCCTCTCCTCGGTGAGGGCCGGAAGCGCCACCCTTATGACGTTCCCGTCGCGGGAGGGGTTTACCCCGAGGTCGCAATCCCTGAGGGCCTTTTCCACAGCGCTGATTTGGGACACGTCGAACGGGCTTATGGCCAAAGACCTCGTATCCGGGGCGGTGATTGCGGCCAGGTTCCTGAGGGGGGTGGGGGCCCCGTAGTAGTTCACAACTATCCCTTCCACCAGCGCCGGATTGGCCCTCCCGGTGCGGATGGACTGGAAGGCTTCTTTAAGCGAATCCAAAGACTTGCCCATGAGGGTCTTAGGTTCAGTCAAACTATCGTCCATATCCTTGCTTTCTGTGCCCGTTTTCTCTTTCGCCTCTAATTCTATATCAGCTCCCTATAGGGCCGCATCGGCTTTCACTCGGCCATCCGGGTCTGGCAGTCCCCGACGAGCGTGCCGAGCTTCTCGCCCAAAAGCACCCTTTCCACGGCGTCGGAGGAGTCCAGCCCGAAGACCCTTATGGGCATGGAATTGTCCCGGGCGAGGGAGAGGGCCGCGGTGTCCATGACGGCGAGGTTGTCTACGAGCGCCCTCTGGTAGGAAAGGGCGGAGAACTTTTTGGCCTCGGGATTCTTCCTGGGGTCCGAAGTATAGACGCCGTCAACGCCGTTTTTGCCCATCACAACTTCCCCGCATCCCAGTTCCAGGGCCCTTTGGACGGCCACGGTGTCAGTGGAAAAATAGGGCATGCCGGCCCCGGCGCCCAAAATGACTACCCTCCCCTTTTCCAAGTGCCTTATGGCCTTCAGGGGGATGTAGGGCTCGGCCACCTGGGTCATGGTAATGGCGGTCTGCACCCTGACGCTCTGCCCCTCCTGCTCCAAAATGTCGGCGAGGGCGAGACAGTTCATCACCGTCCCCAGCATCCCTATGTAGTCCGCCCGGGATCTGTCGAAGCCGGCCTCCGAAAGCTCCTTGCCCCTGAAGAAGTTCCCTCCGCCGGCCACGATGGTCACCTGGACCCCCCGGTCGGAAGCGGCCTTCACCTCTTTGGCCAGGTGGCGCAGGATTTGCACGTCCATCCCCACTTTGCCCCCGCCCAAAGATTCTCCTGAAAGCTTCAAAAGCACCCGCTTTGCCACGTTTCCTCCTAACCTCAAAAAAAAGGGGGGGACTTTTTGTCCCCCCGGGCCCGGGTTCTACTCCTGGGCCTCGCCCTGGCTCTCCTCTTCGCCCTTGCCCACTTCGATCCTCAGGAAGGAAGTGATGGCGCCGCCCGCCTCCTTGGCGAGCTGGCCTATGGTCTTGGAGGGATCTTTTACGTACTTTTGATCCAAAAGCACGGTCTCTTCATAGAAGGACTTGATCCTGCCCTGGACGATCTTGCCTATGATGCCTTCGGGCTTGCCCTCCTGGCGGGCCTTGCCTTCCGCGATCCTGCTCTCGCTCTCTATCACGTCCGCAGGGACGTCGCCTTCGCTGAGCCAGAACGGGGACATCGCGGAGACCTGCAGGGCCACGTCGTGGGCGATCTTCTCCGCGGCTTCGTCGGTGGCGACCAGCGCCACTATGGAGGGCGGAAACTCGGCGGACTTCTTGTGCGCGTAGAGGTTGACTTCCTCGCCCTCTACTCTGCCCACCTGGCCGAGCTTGATGTTCTCCTTGAAGAGGGCGGCGGCGGAGTCGATTATCTCCTTTACGGACTCTTTTTAGCCCTTGGCCTCGAGGAGCTGCACGCGGTCGGAGGCCTTGGTTTCGACGGCGATGTCCAAAAGCCTCTCGGCGTAGGCGACGAACTGGGGGGTCTTGGCCACAAAATCGGTCTCAGTGTTGAGCTCGATGGCGGAGCCCACTGTCTTGCCGCCTTCGTCCACGATCTTGGCGAGGGCGAGGCCTTCCTGGGCCTTCCTTCCCTCCCTCTTTCCGGCTGCCTGGACGCCCTTTTCCCTGAGGATTTCTTTGGCCCTGTCGACGTCCCCCTCGGCTTCCTCGAGGGCCTTCTTCACGTCCACCATTCCGGCTCCGGTGTCGGAGCGGACCTTCTTTATGAGATCCAGCGATATCTTTTTAGCCATATGAACCTACTTAGTTTCTTGTCCCTGGAGGAGGTCCGTCTCCCATTCCGCCAGAGGCTGGGAGGCGTCCTTCTCGGAGCCCTTGCCGCGGCCGCCCTGCAGCAGCCCTTCGGCCACGGCGTCGGCCATGAGGGTGGTCAGGAGCGTGATGCTGCTTATAGAGTCGTCGTTGGCGGGGATGGGGTAGTCGATCTTGTCGGGATCGGAGTTGGTGTCCGCGAGGGCCACGACGGGGATGTGGAGCTTCCTGGCCTCGTCGACCGCGAGGGCCTCCTTGTTGGTGTCCACTACGAACAGTGCCTGCGGGAGGCGGTTCATGTCCCTGATGCCGCCCAATTCCTTTACGAGCTTGTTCTTCTCCCTCTCGAGGAGCAGGAGCTCCTTCTTGGTGAGCCCGGAGGCGCGGAGCTCGTCAAAGTCCATGTCCTCGAGCTCCTTCATGCGGGCGACCCTCTTGCTCACGGTCTGGAAGTTGGTGAGCATTCCGCCCAGCCAGCGGTCGGAGACGTAGGGCATGCCCACCCTGGAGGCCTGCTTCTCTATCACGGGGGCGGACTGCTTCTTGGTGCCCACGAAGAGCACGGTGCCGCCCTTGGAGGCCATCTTCTTCAAGAACGCGTAGGCCTGGTTTATCCCGTCTATGGTCTTGAAGAGGTTGATGATGTTTATCCCGCCCTCCTGCATGAGGATGAACGGCTTCATCTTGGGGTTCCACCGGGATGTCTGGTGACCGAACTGCACGCCCGCTTCCAAAAGCTGGGTGGCAGTGACTTTTACCTCTGCCATGAGGTCCTCCTGATTCTGTCGGTTTGATCCATGGCATCTAAGCGCGGAAGGCCCGACCGACAAAGATTGCCGCCCGCCATGGAGAAAAAGCTTTTTCCCACCCGCGGCAAGGGGGGAAGTCCAATAAGATTCTAGCAAGCGCTAGATATTTCTTATGGCCTTTTGGGCCTTGGCGCGCTCTTTGCCCTGAAGCCTGTCGGTGAAAAGGCGCCCGTCCAAGTGGTCGCACTCGTGCTGGATCATCCTCGCCATGAGGCCCTTGCCTTCCACCACCACCTTCTTTCCGTCCAGGTCTATCCCTTCGGCGCGCGCAAAGGAGCTCCTCTGCAGGGAGAACCACAGGCCGGGGAGGGACAGGCACCCCTCCTCCCCGTCCTGCTGGCCCGACTTGTAGGTGAGGCGGGGGTTTATGACGTATCCGAGCTTCCCCCCCACGTTGTAGGTGAAGATGCGCAAAAGCACCCCCACCTGGTTCGCGCTCAGCCCCGCCCGCCCCGGGTCGTCCACGGTCTCGAGCATGTCTGTGACCAGATCCCTCACGCTATCGTCTATCCTTTCCACTTCCTCGCACTTGGTGCGAAGTACCGGATCGGGGACGGTGTTGATAGTCAGCAAAGCCAAAATTGCCTCCTTGCCTTCCAAAATGCGAATGCCCAAACCCTTCCGATTGTCAAAAGGGAAAAACCAGGTACAATAGTACATGTATTCCCGCGTAGCTCAGTTGGCAGAGCGTTCGACTGTTAATCGAAAAGTCGCCGGTTCAAGTCCAGCCGCGGGAGCGGAGTCCGCGCCAAGGCGCGGTTTTTTTTATTTTACAGGCCCGCCTGAGTCGGGGACACCAGGCCCGTCTCTATCAAAATCCGCTTGAAGTTGTTCTCGTCCACCGCCACTGCCCCCACGGCTTTGGGGAAGGGCTTTTCCCCCGATTCTTCCTTCATACAGGAGGCGGCCACGGCGGAGGCGAAAGAGGACCTGTCCACCATGCCCGTAGACCACTCGCGGGCGTTCACGACGCTTGAAAGCGAGGAAGAAAGGGCCCCGAACCCTATCAGGATGGGCCAGCTCTGGGCCTTCCTCTCCTTTACCAGGGCTTTCGCCACCTCCTCTTTCGCCTTTTCCCCCATGTCTTCGGCAGGGGCGGGGGGCTCTTCTTTTGCCACACTCTCCTGGGAGCTTCCCTGCGACAGGGAAGTGTCTGCATCGGCCACGGTGCCCTGGTAACCCAGATCCTTCAAGACTCCCCCCACCTGGGAGGCGACAAAGTCGTTCGAGGCCAGGATGGCGCCGATATTGGGCAGAAGCGATCGGCTTGGAGGAGTTTTGAGGGGAGAGAGCGCGACATTTTCCTTTTCCCTGGCCTGGGAAACGACTTTTTTAAACGCCGCCTCGATTGAAGCCTTGCTAGAGGCGTCTATCAAAAGGTCTTGCCAGTTTTGGCCGTCCCATGCGGGGTCCCAGACGAGCCTCTTTTCAAAGTAGGGGGAAAGCTCGGACCACATCCCTTCAAAAAGCTCGTGGCCGTCCTGAAGGCTGGAGGGCGAGGAGGGATCGAAGGGGATGAGGATGAGGACCGGGAAAGGCGTTACTGAGGTCAGCCTGTAGTTTTTGATCTTTTCCAAGAGGGAAGAGGCTTCGAGCCGGCCCACATCGTACATCGAGGGCAGCGGGACGGAGACTGCCGCTCCGGGCAGGGTGGTGACGAAGGCCGCGCGCGTAGAGGAGAGGGCGCGCGAAAGGGACGGGTCAGGGGAAGGCGAGAGGAGGTTTCCAAATTCCTGCCTCACCGCCCCGGCCTTTTCGGCCGGAAGGGCTACAACTATATCCCCCTTTTTGGCCTTGCCGAGGGCTTCTGCTTCCCCTTGGGAATCTACCGCATCTATGCTCAGGCTCTGCTCCGGCATGCCGTCCTTTTCTAGGTCCGCTTCAATGGCCTTGCCCACGCTCTGCCAGCTGTTTATGGGGGAAAACTGGTTCTGCCAGGAAGGGATGAGGATGGACACGGGCTTGTCAGGCTTTATGGAGTGAGCCGAAAGGGGCTTTACAGGCTTTGCCTGGCCGCAGCCTGCGAGCGCCAAAACGCAGGATGCGATTAGGACCGGGCCGCCCTTCTTCAGCCATCCGTGAGCCATTTGTAAGAAGCTTTCCTCGAGAAATGTTAATTTGAGCTCTGCAGGGTCTAATATTATTAGAAATCAAACGCTACTTCATCTTATCGGCTTTGTCGGGAGGTTTAATGAAAAAAGAGAGCGCCTCACCCCTGGTGTACGAGACGTCTCCGGAAGACAACCTGTTTTCCATCCTGCAAAAGCGCGCCGGGTCCTCGCCCGACGGGGAGCTTGTAAAGTACAAAGACGATGGCGGCCAGTGGCGGTCCTTCTCGGCCGGGGAGTTTTTGGATCTTTCCAAGCTCTTAGCCAAAGGCTTCATGGCCCAGGGGTTCAAGAAGGGGGACGCCGTGGCGATCCTCTCCTCCACCAGGTGGGAGTGGACGGCTTTCGACTTTGCAGCATTGAGCCTTGGAATGGTGGTCGTCCCCATATACCAGACCGACTCCCCCCACCAGATCAAGGCGATTTTGGATGGCACGGGCGCCAGGATTGCGATAGCCGAAGACGGGGGGCAGAAAGAAAAGCTGGAAGAGGCGAAAAAGGGGGGCTCCCCCCTGGAATCGGTGTGGCTCCTGGACGAAGGGGCCGTGGCCACCTTCTGCGAGCTCGGCAAGGCCGTAGGCGACGGGGCGTGGGAGGAAGCGGCTTCAAAGGTGGCGGCAAAGGACCTGGCCACAATCGTCTACACTTCCGGCTCCACCGGAATCCCCAAAGGGGTGGAGCTCACGCACGGGATGCTGTGCTGCAACGCCTACAGCATCTGCATGACCGTCCCGCAGATCTGCTACCAAGAAGGGGGATGCTACCTCTGCTTCCTCCCCCTGGCCCACATTTTCGCCAGAGCCATGCAGTTCGCCGTCACGGCCTGCACTATGACCCTCGCGCTCGAGGGGGATACAAAGACCCTTCTGGAGGACTTCAGGAAGGTCAACCCCACCCTAATCCTAGGGGTGCCCAGGGTGTTTGAGAAAATCTACAACGCTTCCACCCAGAAGGCGGCAGGGGGGCTGAGCGGAAAAACCTTCAAAAAGGCGGTCATGGCGGCCAAAGAGTGGTCAAGGCGGCAACAGGAAAAGAGCCCCATGCCCTCGATGGTGGAGTATAAAAAAAGGCTCTACTCCAAGCTCGTATACAAAAAGATTTTGAAGGCGATGGGCTCTAAGGCGAGCTTTGCCGTGACGGGCGGGGCGCCCATAGACAAGAGCCTGGCGGCCTTTTACAACGGAATGGGCCTCCCGCTCCTCGAGGGGTACGGGCTCACCGAAACCTGCCCGTGCACCCTCAACCCCGTGGAGGGCTACAAGGTGGGGAGCGTGGGCAGGCCCGTAGCCTCCTGCCGCGTGGCCATAAGCGACGAGGGCGAAATCCTCGTAAAGGGCCCCACGGTCTTCAGGGGATATTTAAACGACCCGGATCTCACGAAAAAAGCCCTGGACGAAGAGGGCTGGTTCCACACGGGGGACCTTGGCGACATCGACGACGACGGGTTCTTGTACGTGACGGGGAGGATAAAGGAGCTGATAATAACCGCCGGCGGGAAGAACGTGTCCCCGGCGGTGCTGGAAACGGCCCTAAAGACTTGTCCGCTGGTGTCAGAATGCGCCCTCATAGGGGACAGACGCCCCTTCGTCTCGGCGCTTATAACCCTGGACCTGGGGGCCGTAAACGCGTTCTTGGAAAGCCGCCGCCTTCCGCCTGCGGCCGGGCTTAAGGAAGCTGCTCAAAACCCCCTCGTCTACAACCGCATCCTGCGGGCGGTGGACGAGGCGAACCAGAAGGTGTCCAGGGCGGAATCCATCAGAAAGTTCGTGATTTTGGACTCCGAGTTCACGGTGGAAAACGGCCTCTTGACCCCGTCTTTGAAGATCCGCAGGGATGCCATAGCCAAGAGGTTCAAGGGAGAGATAGAGAAGAAAATCTACTCCAAGTAGCTATTTGCGCCTCTCGAGAACTTCGTCCACAATCCCGTAGTCCTTTGCCTGCTGGGCGGTGAGGATAGTGTCCAGCTCTATGTCCCTGCCGATCTTTTCCTCGCTCTGCCCGGTGTGCTTGGCCAGGGTGGATTCAAGCCACTTGCGCATCCTCAGCATTTCCTTGGCCTGGATCTCTATCTCGCTGGCCTTCCCGAAGCTCTCTCCCATCGCGGGCTGGTGTATCAGCACCCTGGCGTTGGGCAAAATCAGGCGCTTCCCCTTGGCGCCGGCGGCCAGAATTACGGAGGCCGCGCTGGTAGCCTGCCCCAGGCACACTGTAGACACGTCAGGCTTCACGTACTGCATAGTGTCGTAGATCGCGGTCATGGCGGTCATGGACCCCCCGGGGGAGTTGATGTATATGGTGATGTCGCGGTCCGGATCCTGGCTCTCGAGGACCAGGAGCTGGGCCATGATGTCGTCGGCGCTGGCATCGTCCACCTGCACTCCCATGAAGATGATTCTCTCTTCAAAGAGCCTGGAGTAAGGATCGGCCCGCTTTATCCCGTAGGGAGTCCTCTCCTCAAATTCGGGGAGGATGTAGCGATCCTGAAAGCTGCTAAATCCCGTTAGGTTCTTCATAGCTATCTTTCTAGGTTGTCAGGGGAGGAGATTATGTGATCCACGAACCCGTAGTCGAGGGCCTGCTGGGCGGTGAACCAGTGGTCGTAGGCGTTGTCTTCGTATATCTGCTCCACGCTCTTGCCCGTCTGCTTTGCAGTGATTTCCGACAGCGTCCTCTTCATGTCCATAATGAGCTCGGCATTTATGCGCACGTCCGTCTCAGTCCCCCCGATGCCGCCTGCGGGCTGGTGCATGAGCACCCTGGCGTGGGAAGTTATATACCGCTTCCCCTTGGCGCCGCTGGAAAGGAGGAACTGGCCCATGGAGGCCGCCATCCCGACTGCCACCGTGGCCACATCCGGAGCGACCAGCTGCATGGTGTCGTATATGGCCATCCCGGCGGTGATGGACCCGCCGGGGGAGTTGATGTAGAGCCATATGTCCTGCTTGGGGTTCTGGTGGGCGAGCATCAGCATCTCTGCGCAGATGACGTTGGCGTTCTCGTCTTTGACTTCCCCTGCCAGCCAGATGATCCTGTTTTTAAGGAGCTGCCTGTAGATGGGATGCATCCCAGGGAGGGCTTCTTCATCGGATTCGTTTGCCTGTGTCAAATTGTCTCCTACTTGGATTTTGCAGAGCTCTTCTTAGCTTTAGAGGAAGGCTTCTTGGCGGAAGAGGCTTCCTGAGCTGCCTCATTGGCCTTCTTGGCGGCCATGGAGGCGGCGGCCATGGACTGGGCCTCGCCCGTGGCCTTCTTTTCCTCCGCCTCTTCCTCTTCGCTTCCGAGGTACTTGGAAAGATCTACAGCCTTGCCCTCCTGGTCGGTGAACTCGACCTTCTTCATCCCTTCCACCATGGCCTTCTGGTGGCGGGCGGTGTTCATGGTCTCTTCGAGCTGCCCGTTCCTTATCACCATGTTTATAAACTCCGGAAGGGGGATGTTGAACTGCTGGGCGGTGATTCCGAGGAAGCGGGTGACGTCGCCTTCGGTTATCTTGGTGTCAAGGTCGTCTGCGAGCTGGTCGAGGACGATCTGCTCTTTCATGGCGTCCCTGAGTTCTTCTGCGATCTTGGCCTTCTGGGCTTTGGTGATGTCTTTGCCGACCTTGGCCTCCTGCTCTTCCAGCAGGCTTTTAAGCATGTCCTCGGGGAGGGGGATCTCCACGCCCTCGAGGTAGTTTATGAAGGCGTCTTTGGCGACCTCGACTTCCTCGGCCCCCTTGCGGGCCTCGAGCTGCTTTGCGATGGCGGCCTTCAGCTCGTCCAAAGTGTCGAACTCGGAGGCTTCCTTCGCAAATTCGTCGTCGAGCTTGGGGAGCTCCTCCCTCTTCACGTCCTTCACCTTGATCTCGGCCCGAAGCTCCTTGCCCTTGTTCTCGCCGGACTTGGGGGTGAAGGTGAAAGTGGCTTCTTCGCCCTTCCTCATCCCGCGCAGAGCCTTGTCGAGCCCGGGGATTTCAGAAGACCCCACCTTGTAGCTGGGCTCCCTCTTGGACTCTATTTCCTTGTCCCCGTCGAAGATCTTGAGGTCCATGTCGACGTAGTTTCCGGTCTTTATGAGGGCGGAAGTTTCCACGAGCGTGGAGTAGTTGTGCCTGAGCTTGTCGAGGGCTTCGGCCACCCCGTCCTCTTCGCTTTCGGGGGATTCGATCTTAATCTTGACCCCATCGAGTTCGGGGAGCTTCACATCCGGCCTTACGACGATGTCGGCTTCAAAGGAAAGGCCCTCCTCCGGATTCTGGGGGAGTTCCTTTATCGTGAACTTGGGAGCGTCTATGGGGTGGATTTCGTCCTTGTGCTCCTGGAGCGCCTTCTGATAGAAGTTCTTTACGATGCCGTCCAGGGCCCTCTCAAGGATGTAGCCGTAACCGACTTTGGCATCAATCAGCTTCGCCGGCACGTGGCCCTTCCTGAATCCGGGAATAGAGATCCTGCGCGAGATAACGTCGCGCTCCTTGTTGATAAAGGGAGCCAGATCCTCCCCAGAAGCCGTTATGTCTAATTGGACTTTCGTAGGATCTAGCCGATTGATGGTAACTTTCACTGTCAGCTCCGTTTTCTTCTATTTATGACATAAGTCAAGGCAATTATAAATTACTGGCTTCTATAACTTTAACTATTAAGCTCAACCTCCAGTCGTTGACCCCTTCGGACCTCAGAAATTCTTCGGCCCCTTCTCCCCGGGGGGCGATCCAGAAGTACTCCCTCAAAATCCTGGGGCTTATCAAAAACGATGGAGGGATTCCCAGGGGCTCGGCGACCTTCTCCACTCCCTCGCTCGCCTTTTCTAGGCGCCTCAGCCTCTCAGGATGCCTCCTTTCCCAGATTTTCATGGAGCTCGGCACGGCCGCCCCACGCTTGGACGGGGGCGCGGCGGGGCGGGGGAGGGAAGAAGGCTTTAAGGCCATGGCCCTGTCGACCGCCTCCTTCCACGTCTTCGGCTTTATCCGATGCTGGAGCGGGATATAGCGGTCGAAAAGCAGGTCGAGCTCGCAGTTTTTTTCAACCTTCACCCTCTCGGCCGCGCCGGTCTGTCTGAACTCCTTTTCGCTCCTGGGCTTTTTGAGGGCGAGCTCTATTATGGTCTCATCCTTCAAAACCAGCCCCGGGGCTAGGTCAAGGTCTTTTGCAACCTCTTCCCGGGCTTCCCAGAGCTCCCTGACGACGGCAAGGCCGCGCCGGTCGGGGCCGAGGGCTGTGATGTTCGACACCCCCCTCCAGGGGTCCCGCCTCTCTTTGCGCTCGCTCCCTTTGCGAAGGATGGTCGAAAACTCCTCTTCGGCCCACTCGCCCATCCCCTTTTCCCGCAGGGCCGCTTCTTCGGCCTCTTCCAGGTCGAGCAGGAACTCCACGTCCAGCGCGGCGTAGTTCCTCCAGGGCCTGGGAAGGGGGCGGAGCGACCAGTCCGCCGTGGCGAACTCTTTTTCCAGGCTCACCCCCAAAAACTCCTCGGTGCACCGGGCAAGGCCCAGGCGCTCGCGGCCCAAAAACATGCAGGCCACTTGGGTGTCGAAAACGGAAGGCGGCAGGGCGCCCATCTGCACGAAAGCCGGAATGTCTTGAAGGGAATCGTGGAGCACCCATTTGGGGGCTACAGAGGAAAGCCTGGAAAGGTCGGCGCCGAGGCGCAAAAGCGCGGGGACGTCGAAGAGGAAGATGGGCGTCCCCCGCTTTTTCATCTGCACGAGGTAATTTCCGTGCGAGTAGCGGTACATGGCCGCCCTCTCGGCATCCACGGCCACAGGGCCGGGAGCGGACCTGAGGAGCGAAAGGGCCTTTTCAAAGTCCGAAAGGGAGCTTACGAGGGGAGGGACTCCCCCCTTGGGCTCCCTGACCAGTTTTAAGCAGGGCATAAATCAGAAGATGGCCGAAGGCGTATCTTCTTCCCCCTTGGGATCCTGCTTGATTTTCGCCCTTTCCTCTTCGCTTCCAAGCTCGTCTAGGGAGTCCGGGGCGGCTTCCTCGTCCCAGGACCTGTTTTCCTCATCCCACTTGGCGTTGTCCTGGGCCGCCTTTTCAAGGGCGCGCCGGGCCTCCTCTTCAGTGTCATAGGGGCCCATTACATCGAACAAACTCGAGATTCGGCCGTACTCGACCTTTTTGGTTCTGATGTTAAAGTACCACTTCTTGTCTTCTCCCGGCCACATACGCCCTCCTCGAAATTTGCCGCTACCTACTCAAAAAAGTGCTGGGTGATGGGGATCTGCCTGTCGTGTTTCAGAGCGCGAAGGGAGACTTTCGGCCCTACGGGGCACTGCCTCCTCTTCCACTCGGCCTTGTCTACCAGGCCTATGACCTGATCGACTTTGGCCCTGTCGAAGCCGGCGGCCAGCATTTCAGCCCTCCCCTTGTTCTCTTCTATATAGGCGTAGAGGATGGCGTCCAGAGTCTCGTAGTCGGGAAGGACGTCGCAGTCCTTCTGTCCGGGGTGCAGCTCTGCGCTGGGGGCCTTAGAGAGCATGGACTGGGATATGCAGCCGCCCTTGGTGTTCTTGTAGGCGGCGATCTTGTAGACCCTGCTCTTGTAGATGTCGCAAATCGGGCTGTAGGCGCCGACCGAATCGCCGTACATGGTGAAATAGCCGGTGGCGAGTTCGGATTTGTTCGCGCAGTTTATCACGAGCCCGCCGTGCTGGTTGGAGTAGGACATGAGGATCATGCCGCGGATCCTGGAGTGGAGGTTCTCTTCGGCCCCGTCCTTGAGCCCGAGAGAATCGAAGGCGGAGATGAAGGAGGAAATGGGGATCTCTTCAAACTTGCATCCCAAAGCCTTGGCAAACTCCCTCGCGTCCTCTTCGGACCTTTCGGAAGTGCAAGGGGAGGGCATGAAGATGCAGGTCACGTTTTCCTTGCCGAAGGCATCGGCCGCCATTTCGGCGCAGAGGGCGGAATCTATCCCGCCGCTCAGGCCCACGATGGCTTTGTCAAAGCCGTTCTTGAGCCCGTAGTCTTTGAGGCCGAGCACGGAATTGGAGTAGACCTGCTCGTCCAGGCTCCCCAGCGTCCTGCACACGTTCACGTCTCCCTCTCCGTCTTTGGAGGGGGCGGCCCCCAGATCCCAGAAGACCATGTCCTCCGCGAACTGGCGCGCCTGGGCCAGAAGGTTTCCTTCTCCGTCCATGACGAAGCTTCCGCCGTCAAAGACCAGGTCGTCCTGTCCGCCCACCTGGTTGACGTACATCAGCGGGCATCCGAGCTTCGTGCCTTTTTCTACGGCCAGGCCGTAGCGGGTCTTCATCTTCCCCTCGTTGTAGGGGCTGCCGTTCATGGATACGAGGAGGTCGATTCCGTCGCCCCTCAGGTCTCCTACGGTGCCGCCTTCCCTCCAGATGTCTTCGCAGATTGCGACTCCGAACTTCTTTCCGAAAAGCTCCACGGTCACGGCCTTGTCGCCGGGGGCGAAGAGGCGCAGCTCGTCAAAGACGCCGTAGGTGGGCAGGAAGTGCTTGTCGTAGGTGTCGAGGATCTCGCCTTCGTGGAGGATGAAGAGGCGGTTGTGATCGGTGGCGTACCAGATCTTGCCCTCTTGGGCCTCGAGAGAGCCCAGGCCGAGGGATCCCACGAACACGTAAAGGTCTCCGAGCCCGTTGTCTTTCAGGGCTGAGGCCAGCTGGCGCGTGGCGTCGGAAGCCTGGTAGCGGAAGGAGTTTTTAAATACCAGATCGTCTATCGGATAGCCTGTCAGGGTCATTTCCGGAAATACTACTATGTCGGCATCATTGGCCTTGGCCTTCTTGCAGGCCTTCACAACTTTTTCGCAGTTGCCCGCTATGTCCCCTACAAACGTGTCTATCTGGGCCATTGCAAAACGCACCGGGCGATTTTCTACAGCCATATCCATCTTCTTTCTAACAGACAGATTGCACCTTAACAGGTTAAGTCAGCAAAAATGGCAGCCCTTCGGGTGTAGTACTGACTACTATATAACAAAAGATCTGGCGATTAATTTCCCAATCCCTCGAACGGGGCGAAAGAATAATGGGAGAAGACGGCCTGACCCTCGGCGAGGGAGGCCGCGCAGTCCAGGTCGGCGCGGATTGACCAGTCCAGGTCCCCGTCCCCGTCTTTGACTATCTGCCTGCAGCGCCAAAAGCCGTCCAAAGAGGCCGTAGGCTCTATCTCAAAGTACTTGTCGCTCCTGGCATCCTGGGAAGTGTCTGCAGATTCGTGGTCGGAGTAGAACCCGTCGAGGGCCTCGTCCCAAGCGCGCACCCCCCAGCCCCAGCGGGCGTCCATTTCCCCGAGCTGTTCGAACTTGTCTAAGGCGATGAGCTCTACGCGCCTGAAGAGTGCGTTCCTGGCCATGAGCACCAGGCCCTTCCTCTCTTCCATCCAGTCCTTTTTCTCCGAAGCCTCTTCGGGCTCTTCCACTCCCTGTGCGAGGCTCCCCTCCCTGGCCCACTCGTCCAGGAGGCTGGAATCCACCCCGTCTATCAGGAGCCCGAGCCACGAAGCGATCTCGGCCAGGTGGGGGGTGTAGTACTCGTCCGGAACAGTGTGGGCCAGGACTTTCCACGCGTCCGAGAGATATCTGAGCAGGATGCCCTCGACCCGGGCTATGGAGCAGCGGGAGACGTACTCGTTGAAGTTGGAGCAGGTCTCAATCATGTCCCTGAGGATGGATTTGGGGCTGAGGGCGTAGTCTCCAGCCCAGGGCATTTCCCTCTTGTATTCTTCGAAGCTCTCCTCAAGCTCGTTTTCCAGAGGCTTGGGATAGGTGATGTCCTCGATTTTTTCCATCCTCTCCTCCCACTCGACCCCATCGGCCTTCATTTCGGCTATGGCCTTGTCTCGGGCCATGTGCTCCTGGGCTCGGAGGATTGGGTCGGGGTCTTCGAGAATGGATTCTATGACCGAGATCAGATCCAGCTCGTAGGAGGGGGAGTCCCTGTTGAGGAGGGGGAAGGCGGAAAAGAGGAAGGGGGAGAGGGGCTCGTTCAAGGCGAAGTTGTCGGGGACGTCGATCGTGGTCGAGTAAGACCCGTCCTTCGAGAGCACTATCACGCCGCTCTCTATCAGGGTGGAGAAAATGTCGTCGCTTTGCGAAAGGAGCCGGCTCTTTTGAAGCTCCGTCTGGGCGGAGGCCTCTATGAGCTCGCAGATCCTCCCCTTGGCGTCCCCGCCCTGCACCACTTCGGCCAATGCCATGGAGTGGCTCACCTTCAAGTGGGGGACGAGGGTCTCGGAGGGCGAGGAGACGAGCTTTTCAAAAGTGCCCTTGTCCCAGCTGGGGCCCTGGGCGGCCTTTGTGGGAGCCTTCTTTTTCTTCTTCCCCTCCTTCTCTTTGGCCTCTATTTCTTCGGGCGGGGCCTGGCAGACCACGAGCCCTTCTTTGTCAAAGCCGCTCCGGCCCGCCCGCCCTGCGATCTGGCGAAATTCCCTAACCCTGAGGCGCCTGTCTTTAACCCCGTCCCACTTGGCGAGGGAGGTGAAGACGACGGTGTGGATGGGGACGTTTATCCCCACTCCGAGGGTGTCCGTGCCGCAGATGAGGGGGAGCTTCCCGCTCTGGGCGAGCTGTTCGACGAGGCGACGGTACCTGGGGAGCATGCCGGCATGGTGCACCCCCACTCCCGCGGAGAGGAGCCGCTTTAGGGTTTTCCCGAAAGCGGTAGTGAACTTTTCCCCCTTTATGGCCTCTTTCACTTCCTCCCTCTTCTCCTTCGAGACTATTCCGAAGTTCACGAGGGATTCTGCGTCTTTGAGGGCCGCCTCCTGGGAGGTGTGGACTATGTAGACGGGGTCCAGGCGGTCGGAGACGAGGGATTCTGCAATCTTTTGGATAGACTCGGCCTCGTAGCGGTACTCGAGAGGGACGGGCCTCGGGGCGTCTCCGATGTATTCGACTTCCCTAGAGGTCCTGCGGCGCAGGGTGGAGATTATTGCCGAGGGATCCCCCAGGGTGGCGCTCATGAGGAGGAACTGGGCGCTGGGCATGTCGAGGAGGGGCACCTGCCACGCCCAGCCCCGCTGCGCATCCCCATAGTAGTGGGCCTCGTCCATAATGACGCAGCAGCCCCCCTCGGCCTGGCCCCTCAGGGACTGATTGGCGAGGATCTCGGCCGTGCAGAAGATTATGGGGGCCCCAGGATCGATTGAGGTGTCTCCAGTGAGCATCCCCACAAAACCCTTGCCGAAAATCGAAAGCCCCTCGAAAAACTTCTCGTTGACCAGGGCCTTTATAGGGGCGGTGTAGTAGGCCTTCCTGCCCTGGCAAAGGGCCTGGAACATGAAGCCGTAAGCCACGAGGGATTTGCCGGACCCCGTAGGGGTGGCGAGCAGCAGGTGCGAATCGGAGAGGAGGGTTATCAGGGCCCTCTCCTGGTGTTCCCAGGGCGATCTTCCCCCCATCTTCACCCACTCGAGGTACCTGTCTAAAATCTCCTCCTCGTCAAAGTCTTCCCCCTTCAAGGGCAAAAAGTAGGAGAGCTTTTCAGCCTCACTGCTCGTAATCTACCCCGGCTTCCTTCCTCTGCAGGTCCGTGATGGCCGAGGGGGCGCCGGTGAGGAGGTCTTTTCCGGCCCCGAACTTCGGGAAGGCTATGACTTCCCTTATGGTGTCCTTGCCCGTCAAAAGCTCCACGCACCTGTCCCAGCCGAAGGCGATTCCGGCGCAGGGAGGGGTGCCGTACCTGAGCGCCTCGAGGAGGAATCCGAACTTTTCCTCGGCCTCCTTCTGGCTTATTCCGAGCACCTTGAAGACGCGCTCCTGCACCTTTTGGTCGTGGATCCTGACGGAGCCCCCGCCGATTTCGTTTCCGTTGCACACCATGTCGTAGGCGTCGGAAAGGACGGATCCGGGATCCGTGTCGAAAGTGTCAAGGAACTCTTCTTTCGGCATGGTGAAGGGATGATGCTCGCTCGTCCACATCCCCTCCCCCACCGACACGTCGCCCTCGCTCTTGGCTTCACTCGCCTTCTTGAAGAGGGGGAAGTCCGTAACCCAGAGGAACTTGTACTCGGCGGGATCGAACATATGGCACCTCTTGGCGATTTCCAGCCTCACGGAGCCCAAAAGCTTTTGGCTGGCGACCTTCTCGCCTGCGGCGAAGAACAGGGCGTCCCCGTCTTTAGCGCCGGAGGCCTGCATAATCCCGCGCCTCTCCTCTTCGGAGATGTTCTTGGCCACAGGGCCCAGGAGCTCCCCGTCTCTAAAGACTATGTAGGCCAGGCCCTTGGCGCCCCTCTGCTTGGCCCAGTCCTGCCATGCGTCAAACTGGCGGCGCGGCAGCGAAGCCCCTCCGGGGTACAGGACCGCCCCCACGTACGGGGCCTGGAAGACCCTGAAGGGAGTGGACTTGAAGAAGGAGGTCAGGTCCTTAAGCTTGTTTTCAAATCGGATGTCGGGCTTGTCGGACCCATACTCGTCCATCGCCCTCTGCCAGGGGAGCTGCTCAAGCGTCCCGAGGTCTATCCCCCCTACGGCCCACACCTGCCTCATCACGGCTTCGGCCATTGCCATCACGTCCTCTTTGCCGGCGTAGCCCATCTCGATGTCGAGCTGGGTGAACTCGGGCTGGCGGTCCGCCCTAAAGTCCTCGTCCCTGTAGCACCTGGCGAACTGGTAGTACCTCTCCACCCCGCCTATCATGAGGAGCTGCTTTAAAAGCTGGGGGGACTGGGGGAGGGCGTACCAGTTCCCGGGGGAAAGCCGGGCGGGCACGAGAAAGTCCCTTGCCCCTTCAGGGGTGGACTTTATCAGGGTCGGGGTTTCCACCTCCATAAATCCCATGGAGTCTAGCGCTTTCCTGGCCGCCTTGGCCATATCGGAGCGGGTCTGAAGCACCCGGTGCATCGCCCCGCGGCGAAGGTCCAGGTACCTGTAGCGCAGCCTCATCTCTTCGGAAGGCAGGTTCAGCTCCCCGCTGTTCTCCAAGGAGGTGGAGACCTGGAAGGGAAGGGTGGCGGCTTCGGATACGACGTGGATTTCGCTCGCCTCCACCTCCACGTCTCCGTTGGATAGCTTGGAGTTTTCCTCCCCTTCGGGCCTCTTTCTGACCTTGCCCTCCACCTGGACCACGTCTTCCACTTTCAGCCCCCTGGCCTGCTTTTCGTCGTTTATGACGACCTGCACCAGGCCCGAAGCGTCCCTGAGGTCTATGAAGGTGACTCCGCCGTGGTCGCGGATCCTGTCCACCCAACCTATAAGGTCCACGCTGGATCCCAGCAGGGCCTTGTCGATTTCGCCCACCGAGTGCGAGCGGTAATGGGTACTAGTCACGACTCCTCCTGTCTTTCTATTCCCTCACAATGATATCCGCAGCGTACTTGGGATCAGGCTCCCAGGAGGCGGGATCGGCCTCTTTTTGCTCGCCGGTGCGGATGTCTTTCACTTCTTCCCCTTCGGCCGACACGAACCAGACGTAGGGTATGGAGAGCCTGTCGGCCCGCTTTATCTGGGCCCCGAGCTTGGAAGCGGAGGGCGACACTTCGCAGGCTATCCCCCTCTCCCTGAGGGTCCTTGCCACTTCGTCGCTCCTCCACCTCTCCTCTTCGCTCCACACGGCTATGAGGGCCGCGGCGGGAGAAACCCTGTCGGCCCTGGCCTTGGAAAAGAGGTGGGAGAGGAGGCGCGAAACCCCTATCGACATCCCCACCCCGGGGTAGGACTGCTTGGGGGTGGAAATCAGATTTTCGTAGCGCCCCCCCGAGCAGATGGATCCGAGGGCAAGATCCTCTTCGAGGAAGGTCTCGTAGACGCAGCCGGTGTAGTAGTCGAGCCCGCGGGCTATGGCGCAGTCTATGCGCGCCCCCTCAAAGCCCGAGCGGAGGAGGGAGGAAAGCACGGCCTCGGCGTCCCTCTCGCCCTCCAGCATCAGATCCCTCTCGGGCGAAGGGCTGTCCACTTTCCACTTGGCCCGGAGCTCTTCCAGCCTCTCGCTCAGGCGCTCCGGATCCTTCTCCTCTATCTGCGCCAGATCCAGGCAGGCCTCGGCGCCCTTTTCGCCTGCGACTTCCTCCAAAATTTCGCGCGTCTTTCGGACCCCAAGCTTTCCCAGCTTGTCTATGCGCCGAAGCGTCTCCTCCACGTCCCTTATCCCAATGGCCCTGTAGAAGCCTTCCGAGAGTTTGCGGTTGTTTATGTGCATGGAGAAGGCCCCCAGGCCCAGCGGGGAGAGGGATTTTAGCGTGTGGCACATGGCCAGCGGGACCTCGTACTCAAAGTGGGCCGGGAGCTCCCCCTGGGCCACGATGTCGATATCGGCCTGGTAGAACTCGCGGTACCTGCCCCCCTGGGGCCTTTCGCCCCTCCAGACCTTCTGGATCTGGCAGCGGCGGAAGGGGAAGACCAGCTCCCCCCTCCTCTCCAGCACGTACCTGGCCAGGGGGAGGGTCAAATCGAAGTGAAGGCCGAGGTTCTCCTCCCCGCTCCCGGCTTTGGCGAGCCTGTAAATCTCTTTTCCGTCACCCTTTTTGATGAGGCTCTCATAGGATTCCACGCCACAGGTCTCAATGTTTATGAACCCGTGGAGCCTGAAGCTTTCCTCTATCTTTTCCAGGACCCTTTTTTCAATGATTCTTTGCTCGGGGGACCACTCGGGAAAGCCCGACATAGAGTAGGAAGTTGGCATATTTATATATTAAGCGCGCATTTGTATAAGGGAGGGGGCGTTTGCAAGCCCCCGGGCGAAACGGGGGCGGCATTCCCCTTGCCCTCTTATAATGAGAGGTATAGCGTCTTCCCAACTAAAAGGAGCAAATATGAACGCGCCTGACAAATCCGATGAAGCGGAAGTCCCTTCCGCGCCGAGCCCGGCCCAGGTGGCGAAACAGGCTGTATCCTCACCCCTCCACTTCCCGCCCGAGGCCCTGAAGAATGCCGAGAAGTGGGGCCGCGTGGAAGGCGGCTCGGTGTACGTCGACGATGGGGGCGAAGAAAGGGAAGTCGGCCCGGCCGCGGCGGAGGATCCTTTGGCCTTCTACGCCGCCAAGTACCTCAGGCTCATGGACAAGATCAAGGCCTTCTCCTCTTCCCTCGACGGGGGGGATCTGAGGAACCGGGACATCTTTTCCAAGCTCAAAGACCTTTCCGCCTCCGTGAAAGACCCCAAAGCCGTCGGGGATATGCAGGCCCTCAGGGCCGCGTTTGAAGAGGCGAAGGCCAAGGCTGACTCGGTGGTAGAAGAAAACAGGCAGAAGTACTCCGAAGCCATAGCCAAAAGCATAGAAGAGCACCAGAAGATCGCAGAGGCGGCCGAGGCGCTGGCGGCCTCCATAAACAGCTCCACCAACTGGAAGCAGATGGGCCAGAAATTCCAGGATCTCTTTGAAGAGTGGAAGGCGGCCCAGTCCGCAGATGCGAAGGGATCGAACAAGGAAGTCGAGGCGTTGTGGACCCGTTTCGCGGCCGCGCGCTCAGAGTTCAACCGCAAGCGCAGGGAGTGGGTCAAGGCCAAGATCGCCAAGAAGGGCGAAGCGAAGGCGGCCAAGGAAAAGATAGTTGAAAAGGCCGAAGCCCTCTCATCCACCACCGACTGGGCGGCGGGATCCAAGGCTTTCGCAAAGCTCATGGACGAATGGAAGAAAGCGGGCAGAGCTGACAGGGAAGACGACGACGCCCTTTGGGAAAGGTTCAAAGCAGCATCTGACCGCTTCTACGACTCCAGGAACAGGGAAGGTGAAGAAGTGGGAGAAGATGAGAAAAAGAACCTGGAAGCCAAGAGGGCGCTCTTGGAAGAGGCCGAAAAGCTCGTCCCCATCAAGTCTACAGACGACCTCAAGGAGGTAAAGCGCAAGCTCGAGGCGATAGAGAAAAAGTGGGACGCCATAGGGCGCGTCCCCAGGGACGAGGTGCGCCGCTGCGAAGAGAGGCTCAAAAAGGTCGAGGATCAGGTCGAGGCCAGCGAGAGGATGGAGTGGAAGAGGACCGATCCCCGGCCTCAGGAAAGAAAGCAGCTCCTCATCAGCCAGCTCCAGTCCAAGATAGATATGCTCAGCCAGGACATCGACCGCGCCCAGGGCGACGAAAAGAAGAAGCTGGAGGAAGAAAAGAGAGAGAAGGAAGTCTGGCTAAAGACCCTCCAGGACATGAAGAACTAGCTTCCAGCCCTTTTAACTTCTATTACTCCCTCGACTTGCTCGAGGGATTTTGTTACCTGCTCGAGTTGGGCGAGATTGCGAACTTTAAAAGAAAAATAAGCCGAGACCAGGTTTGAGGCCACTTTCTGGCGGGAAGAGGACAGATTCACGCAGGCGTTTGCAATCGCCAGCGAGAGATCGGCCAGGAGGGCCCGGCGGTCTAGGGCCAAAACTTCAATTTCAGCTTCAAAATCCCCTGACGGCCCTTTCCAGTGCGCGTCGGCAACTTTGTCGGGGCTTTTTTCGCTGAGCTTTATAAAGTCGGGACACTGTAGGGAGTGTATGCGCACCCCCCTAGAATTTGTGACGAACCCCGCTATGGGATCTCCGGGGACTGGCTTGCAGCACTTGGCCAGCTCTATCCTCTCCCCTTTTTCCACGCCTTCCACCCTGAGGGAGTATCTTTTGGAATCCTGCCCCTCGCCTACGGCTCCGCTCCTAAGGGCCGCCTTCCAAACTGCGGCAGGGGGAACTTTCCCTGCCCCTACAGCGGCATAGAGGGCATCAAGGCTCCCAAACCCCATACGCCTCGAGGCCTGAAGAAGCGAAGAATAGGACAGCATCCTCCCGTAGCTTAAAAACTGGGAAAAGAGAGCCTTTTTTCCCTCACCCCTGTCCTCCAGATTCTTCTCCCTTGATAGCGACCTTTTGATTTTATTTTTCGCTTTGGGGGTGAGTACGAAAGAAAGCCAGTCGGGGGACGGGGAATGGTTTGGCGAAGTGGAGGTCAGAATTTCAACGCAGTCCCCGGTTTTGAGTTTGGCCGAGAGCGAGGAAGGCACGCCGTTGATTTTGGCTCCCACTGCGGCGTCTCCAATTTTAGTGTGTACCGCATAAGCAAAATCTACTGGGCATGCGCCCTCCGGAAGGTAGATGGTCTTTCCTTTCGGAGTCAAGGTAGAGATTTCTTCGGATATGAAGTCGTTTTTAAGGGCCGGAAGTATTTCCGAGGGATCCTGGAGGTCTTTGACCCAGTTGGCAGTGCGGCTTATCCATTCCGGGGACTCGAAGTCGCCCAGCTCCTTATAGCGCCAGTGGGCGGCAATGCCGTATTCGTCTTGCCTGTGCATTTCCTCGGTGCGGATCTGGATCTCTATCTCCTGTCCGTTGTCGCCCAAGATTGTGGTGTGGAGAGACTGGTAAAAGTTGGGCTTAGGGGCGCCTATATAGTCTTTCATCCTCCCCGGGACCGGCTGCCACCTTCCATGGATGACCCCGAGCGCCCTATAGCAGTCCGGGGTCGAACCCACGATGACCCTTATCCCTACAATGTCGTAGATCCTGTCGAAATCCTTCTTTAAAACCACTATCTTCCTATAGATGCTGAAGTGGCTCTTCAGCCTCCCGGCTATTCTCGCCCTTATTCCGCACTGCTTCAGGGAGATCCTGATTTCCTTCATCATCCCCCTGAGGTACTCGTCCCTGGACCCCGCCTTGGCCTCCACCATCTGCACGACTTCCCTGTAGATTTTGGGATCCAGATACTTGAAGGAGAGCTCTTCGAGTTCGGCCTTGACCTTACCCATTCCAAGCCTGTCGGCGAGGTGGACATAGATGTCAAGGGTCTCTTTGGCTTTTCTTGAAGCTTTTTGCGGAGGCATGAAGCGCCAGGTCCTGGCGTTGTAGAGCCTGTCTGCAATCTTTACGACCCCCACCCTGACATCCTGCTGCATGGCTAAAATGAGCTTTTTTATCGTTTCGGCGCTCGAAATTTCCCAACTGATGGAGGAGAGTTTTGTAACCCCCTCCACGAGCGGGGCCGCTTCGGGAAACTCCTTCCTGCACTCTTCCAGGGAGTAGCCCGTATCTTCGACAGTGTCGTGGAGGAGCCCTGCGGTCACTACTTCCCTTTCGCACCCGAGATCTGCCAGAATCTGGGCTACGCCCAAGGGATGGGAGATATAGGGTTCCCCGGAGGCGCGGAACTGCCCCTCGTGCAGGCTCTTGGCGACTTCCCACGCCTTTTCTATAGGCGAAGTATCGTCCTTGGGGTGGTGTGAAGAAAAGGAGCGCAGGACCGGCGAGAGGAGGTCGAAGGGATCTTGGGAAATTTCAGCCCCCAGAGCCCTGGAGGGCGAAAGGGGGCGCATAGGGATAGGGAGCTTTTTCAAAGTCACACTCCGGTTGAGCCGAACCCTCCCTCGCCTCTGTCCGAGGGAGGGAGCGAGAGGGCTCTTGCAAACTCCATCTTTTCCGCCTTCACGGCCAAAAACTGTGCGATCCTCTCGCCCCTGTAAAACTCTTGCCTCTCTTTGGAAAAACTTATAAGGGGGACTTTGATTTCCCCCCTGTAGCCGCTGTCTATGAGGCCGGGGGAATTTACCACGCATACCCCCCTCTTCAGGGAGATTCCGCTTCTGGGAAGTATCAGGGCCGCCCAGCCGTCGGGAAGGGCTATTTTAAATCCGACGGGAACGGCCTTCCTTTCCAAAAACTCCAAGGAGAACCCTTCGCTGCAGCACAGGTCTACCGCCGCATCGGAAGGGTGGGCATAGCGGGGCACGAGGTCCTCGCACCCATCCAGCGGGACGATTGCAATTTCCACTTTTTGCCCCGGTCCTCAAGCGCAGTCCCGGCAGACGTACTTCGCGCCCTCTTTGTGGTCGAGCTGGCTCTTGTGCTTGACCAGATAGCATTTCGAGCACACGAACTCGTCTGCCTGCTTCGGCAGGAAGGCAGGGAGCACCTGGTCCTTTTCCTCCTCGATTTCTTCGCTGGGGAGATCAAAATTCTTGGCCAAAGACACCTCGTCTTCGTCCATCTCAGCATCGTCTATAAATTCGGAAGCGGCATCTTGGTCGATAAATTCATCAGTTTGTTCAGTGTAAAGGTCAGGATCATCTTGCAGCAAAGTTTCCTCCTAGTAAGCTGTATTTATTTAAATGTCTCAATTATACATTCCGACACCCTGACCGTTTTTAATTTCTGGGCTTACACTTCATGTACCATGAATGTGGATTTTGGTAGAAGAATCGAAAGTCGAGCTTAGCCAACTTAAGGCTGAAATTGATAGGGGGAGAGACTATGGGCCAAGATATAAGCTCAGATCAAGAAAGTTCTGAGTGGAAGGAAGACAAGTCGTTACGGGAGTTGCCATATGAACTAAAACAAAAGTATTTTGCTTATACAAGCCAATCACCTGTTGTATCATCAGCTGAAGTTGAGTACACAGTGCGGCTGCGAGCCCACAAACCTTGGAATGACGATTCATGCAGTGAAATCATATGTGAAAAAGATATCAAGATTGACGAAGGGAAACTGAACAAAGATCAACAAAACGAGGAGTTCCTTAATAAATATTTTGAAGCTGAGGGCCAAAAGGCACGATATTACAAGATTTCTCTCCTCACTTTAGGTACTCTTATGTCTGATGCATACAAAAAAGTATATGAAAAAACTAAAAATTGCGATCCTACCGAGAATAAGTATGGAGACAGTCATAAGTCAGAAAGTATGAGTATATGGGTAGAAAATCGCCTTTCTAAATCATCAAAACAAAAGGTAATACAATTAGTAAAGCAGTATATAGAAGCTAAATGTGAACAACATAGAGATGAAGATTTCCTAAAAACAAAAAAAGAAGAAATTAATCAGATTTTTAATGAGGCATTTTTAACAAAAAATGAGCTTTCAGACGCAGAGCCGGATAAAAAGCTGGATGAAAAAATCACAGAACTACTTAAAAATGAAAAATGGGATCCCAAGGAGTGTGCTAACTGGGATGGGTTTAGTCCTAAAGATATTAACTTTTACATGTCCGAATATCTCTTAATGTGTCCAGAAAATCTCCCGAACTTCAATACACTAGAGGAAGAAGAGAGCTATTTCACAAGTAGAAAAATGATTGAGAGAATTGATGTCAATGATCATTGGAAAGATTTCGAACTTCCTGAAGACTGTGACATTCCTAAGGCTGTGCATGAATATATTAAGGCAAACATTGCAAATAGCGGGAATGTCCTAATGACTATTTGTGTGGCAAGAGAGCTTAACGATAAACTACCCAAAAATTACAAATTAGAAGATTTATTGGGAGAAAATATCCCCGTAGGGGTTAAGCGCGGCTTGGTGGCTGAATTTGAGAGATGGCAAAGGCTAAAAGACCAAAGGCGTAGGAAATAAGAAGACTCTTTCCCTTCAAGATAAGGAGCCACCTCGTTTTCGCTCAATTATGAAACATGGGACCCCTCCACATACAGCCCTTTATAAGCCTTCCACGCGGTGCTGTCGGCGTTGAACCTGCAATGGGGTATCACTTTGCCGCAGGCTCGCCTGGGAGTCCTAAAGCCTGCCGCATGCAAGAGCTTTTCAAAGTCC
>JAFYIA010000030.1 GCA_017538865.1 Aeriscardovia sp.
AGTGATAGGGGCAGGCCTTTGCAACGGGGACGACGACCTCATCTTCATCTCCAAAAAGGGCATGAGCATCCGCTTTGCGGCCGATAACGACCAGCTGCGCCCCCTGGGGCGGCAGGCCGCCGGAGTCCAGGCCATGAGGCTCAGGAAGGGGGACGAAGTGATAAGCATGAAGGTCGTCGCCCACCGGGATGCGGGAGGCAAGTACCTCCTGCTCGCCACCTCCCAGGGCTTTGCCAAGAAAACCCTGCTGGACCGCTACAAGGTCCAGCTGCGCAACGGCTACGGCACCAAGGCCATGAGCATGAAAGACGAGAGGGGCTCTATAGTGGGGGCGGTCATAGTCGGGGAAGGGGAAGACATCTTCATGCCCGTCTTGAACACCGGCAAGGTCATCCGCTTCAACAGCTCCGAAGTCAAGGACTCCGGGAGGGTGACCCAGGGGGTCAAGGCCGTGGCGCTGGACGAGGGGGACGAAGTGACTGGAGCCTTCAAGTCCGAAGGCGCCCAGGAAGATCTCGGGGTTTGCTAGAGTATTTAATGGATTTTAAGTTCCCGGGTTTACCCTTTTCGGCGTTAGGCCGTGACGAGGAGGAAAATGGCTGACAATACAGACGGGCGCGCGCCTTCCCAGGACCTGCCCCCAAGCGTGGCTCCGAGCGTTTCCAAGGCTCCCGCCGGAAGGAAGCTGCGCATCCCCAAGGCCAGGAGGATGAGGCTGTCGGTGACGAAGGTGGATCCCTGGAGCGTGGCCAAGGTCTCTTTCCTCCTCTCCATAGCCTGGGGGATAATCCAGGTCGTCTGCGCGGCCATCCTCTTCGGGGTCCTCAAGGCCATGGGGGTCTTCAGCTCCATTTCAAAGCTCGTCTCCACGGCGGGGGTGTCTGCGGGGAGCTTCGCCTCGGGGAACATCTTTTCCATAGGCAAGCTTTTGAGCATAGTGACGATTTTTTCGGTGTTCGAGATAATCCTGATAGTGATCCTCGCCACCGTGGGGGCTTTCCTCTACAACGTGGTGTGCATGCTGATAGGCGGGGTGCACGTCACTTTGGGCGACGACTGAGCCTCTTTCTCTCCCGCCTGCTCCTCAGCCCTATGGCAAGGTTCTGCCTGACCGATTCGTAGTCGAAGTTTAAGGGCGAAAAGGTCTGCACCCTCGCCCAGCCCTTCAGATCCGGGAAGGTTTCAGACACGAACTCCAGCCTGTCTTTTAGGGCCTTCTTCCAATCCATGAGCATCTTTTCTTTGCGCATGAGGGAGCTTTTGTGCAGCCGGTAGTGGTAGAGGACCCTGGGGATCCTGACTATCCTGCGGGCGTTGGCGAAGATCTGGCAGATGCGGGCCGTGTCTTCCACTAGCCTCCCCTCCGGAAACTTCACCCCTTCATACATTTTCCTCTCGGCCGCAAAGGCCCACAGGTACCCTCCGATTTTCCCCCTGATCTGCTTTTTGATGATTTCCCTGCGATCCAGCACCTGCAGGCCACGGTAGCGGTTGTGTGGGTAAAAGCTCGGCACGGGGGCCCCGAACTCGTTTATCCCGTCGAACTTGAACATGGCGATTTGGGCTCGAAACTTCTTCATCGCCCCCACGCACTCCTCCAGGAGGCGGGGGTCCATGACGTCGTCGGAATCGCAAAAATAGACGTACTTGCCCCGGGCGAGGGACAGGCCCAGGTTCCGGGCGCAGGAGACCCCGCGGTTTTCCGTGCGCACAACCCTGACCCTGGGGTCGCGCTTCGCGGCCTCCCTGAGGATTTGCGGGGATCCGTCCCCAGACCCGTCGTCTACGGCTATAAGCTCGAGGTCCTTCCAGGTCTGCCCCAGGATGCTTTCGAGCGTCTTTTTGAGCCACTTGTCGACGTTGTAGACGGTCAGTATTACGCTTACGAGATCTTCCGGCCCCCCTGAGGCGGGGGGGAAATGAAAATCGGAATCCATAATCGAAGAAAGGGCCGGCCCTGCCGGCCCCGTTGAAAGCGGCGGCCCCGCTTTTCTCTAGAGCTTCCCTATCAGGTTCTCTGAGGGGGAGATGGTCTTTTCGTCCTTCTTCCAGTGGGCGGGGCAGACCTGGTCCCCGTGCTCGGCCACGAACTGCGCGGCTTCCAGGGTCCTCAGGGCCTCCTCCCCGTTGCGGCCGATCCCCATGTTGTTCACGGTGTAGGCCTGGATGACACCTTCTGGGTCGATTATGAAGGTCCCCCGGTAGGCCGTGCCCGTAGCCTCGCACAGCACCCCGAAGAACCTGGCGAGGGTCCCGGCCTTGTCCGCCAGCATGGGGTAGGTGATCTTCCCTATCCCTTCGCTGGACTTGGCCCAGGCGTCGTGCACGTAGGCCGTGTCCTCAGACACCGAGTACACCTGGCACCCGTCGGCCTTGAATTTGGGGTAGAGCTCCTCCATTTCCTCGAGCTCGGTGGGGCACACAAACGAGAAGTCGGCGGGGTAGAAGACGAATACCGACCAGTGTCCCAGGACGTCCGAAAGGGAGACCTCGGTTATCTCCTTGTTGAAATAGGCGGGGACTGTGAAATCGTCGAGCTTTTTACCTATCAAGCACATAGCGGCCTCCTTGCGGGGTTGTCTGACAAAGGTTGTCAAATCAGATTAAATCCATTCTAGGGGAATATCAATAAAGCCGCCGCCCCCGCCCCTGAGGCGTTGTTGGCTGCCGGGGATAAACTTACAAAAAGCTTGACATAAGGCAATTTGCAGTTATTTTATTATTGTCTTTTCAGGGTAGCCCTTCTTCTACCCTCCGGTGCGAGCGCCAAAGGTTAAGCAAATCTATCGGAAGGAGGCAGAAATTGAAAGAAAGATTTGCATCCCTTAGAAGAAAAAAATCAGCTGCGCAGGCCGACGACGACGGCCAGGTCCGCATCATAAAGGCCTGTCGGGAAGATCCCGCGCAGGTGCTCGAAAATCTGAACGCTTCGGAGGACGGGTACAGCTCCGGGCAGGCCCAGGCCCTCCTCAAGCGCTACGGCCCCAACGAACTGGCGGAGCACAAGATCAACATTTGGAAGATAATCTTCGACCAGGCCAAAGATCCCATAATGATCCTGCTTTTCGTCACCGGAGTATTGAGTTTCTTCCTGCAGTCCGTCAGCGGGGGGATCGTGATATGCGTGATCCTCGTCCTCTCCCTCATGATCGGGACTTTCAACGAGTGGAGGAGCGAGAGGACGGCGGATTCTCTCAAAAAGAGGATCTCCCACACCGCTTCCTGCCTCAGGGACGGGGTTTTTTCAGAAATCGACGTCAAGCGCCTCGTACCCGGAGACATCGTGAGAATGTATGACGGGGAAGTCATTCCGGCAGACATCCGCCTCCTGAAGGTGGAAGACTTCTCCTGCGACGAATCGGCCCTGACCGGGGAGAGCCGCCCGGCGAAAAAGTCGGTGGCCGCCGATCCTGGGGCCGTGAGCGTGGTGGACTGCAAGTCCTGCGCCCTCATGGGGACGATTGTGAGGGAAGGGAGCGCCACCGGCGTCGTCGTGGCCACGGGGGCCGCGGCGGAGCTCGGATCCATAGCCTGCCAGCTGGCTTCCAACAGGGCCCCCACCGACTTTCAGATAGGCATTAAGAAGTACTCCAACTTCCTCATGATCGTGGCCTTCATAGGCACAATCCTGATCCTTATAATCAACGGCCTGCTCGGCAAGGGCTGGCTTTCCTCCGCCCTCTTCGCCTTCTCTGTGGCCATTGGCATCACCCCCCAGCTCCTCCCCGCCCTGGTTTCAACCTCCCTCACCGCGGGATCCAGGATGCTGGCCAAAAAGAAGGTGCTGGTAAAGCAGCTGATGTGCATAGAGGACCTGGGCGGGGTGGACGTCCTCGTCACCGACAAGACCGGCACTATCACCAACGGGCACCTCAGCTTCGATTCCTCCCTGGGCCCTCTGGGATCCCCTTTTAAGGAGGCCATGTCGCTTTCGGCCGTCTGCTCCGACTTCGAGGTCGACAACGACGGGAATGTTACGGGCGGAAACGACCTCGACATAGCCCTCGGCGAGGCGATGGTGGAAGAGTTCGGCGCGCAGGACGCCCGCGGCGGGGATCTCGAGGCTTTCGACGCGTTCAACCACATAACCCAGGTCGAGGCCGCGGTGGCCAGGGATGCCGATTCCTCCCATAAAGGGGACTGGCTCTTTGTAAAAGGCGCCCCCGAAAAAGTGATCGACCTTTGCAAGGACGTGCCCGATGGGGCGGAGGAGTTTTTGACTTCCCTCTTTAAGAAGGGCCTTTACGTCATAGCGCTGGCGGAAAAGAAGGTCGACTGGGCGCCGGCCGGCGGCAAGAAGCGCGAGATAGAGAGGGAGGACGAGAAGGACATGTCCCTGGTCGGCTACCTCACCTTCCTCGACCAGCCCAAGCCGGACGTGTCGGAGTCCGTAAAGAGCCTGAGGGCCCTCGGGATCGAAGTCAAGATCGCCACCGGCGACAACGCCCTCGTAGCCCAGACGGTGTGCGAAAAGATAGGGCTTTCCTCCGGACCCGCCCTCACAAACGAGGACTTTGACGCCATGAGCGACGAAGACATCTGGGCCGCCATGGCGACTACCGCGGTCTTCGCCCGCGTCACCCCCGAGCAGAAGCAGAGGGTCGTCTCCATCCTCCGCCAGCACGGCCGCACGGTGGCCTTCCTCGGGGACGGGGTGAACGACGCACTGGCCCTCCACAAGGCCGACGTCGGGATTTCCGTGGACACCGCCGTCGACGTCGCCAAGGACGCAGCGGGGATACTCCTTCTCGACAAGGACCTCAACGTAATCGTGGACGGGGTGAAGACCGGAAGGCGCATCTTCACCAATACCATAAAGTACGTGAACATGTGCACCTCCTCCAACTTCGGAGGCATGTTCTCCACCGTGGGAGGCTCCTTCATCCTGCCCTTCCTCCCCATGACGGGGGCGCAGGTGCTCCTCCAGAACCTCATCTACGACGTGGCCCAGATGGTGATCCCCGGAGACCGCATAGACAAGGACCAGGAGGCGCGCCCTACCCACTGGGACATAAAGTTCATCTACAGGTTCATGGTGCTTTTTGGGCCTATCTCAAGCATTTTCGACTACACCACCTTCGCCCTGATGATCTTCTTCTTCCACGCGTGGACCAACAACGTTCCGGAGTTCCATTCAGGCTGGTTTATAGAGTCTTTCTGCTCCCAGACCCTGATAGTGTTCATAATCCGCACGAGGCGGCTCCCCTTCTGGAAGAGCCATCCCTCTAAGCTTTTGACCTGGTGCACCCTGGGCGCGATAGGCCTGGCCATCGCCATCCCCTACATACCCGTGTGCGACGGGTGGTTCGGGCTTGTGCCCCTGCCCTGGATCTACTTCCCCTGGCTCATAGCCGAAATGGCCGCCTACATCCTGCTCTGCGAGCTGGCGAAGTGGTGGTTCTACAAGAAGCTCTGGCACCCGGCGCAGATAGTTCCCATAGGAGCCCCTGCCCCGTCTAAAAAGATCCTCAGGGCCGCAAAAGCCTCTTCCTCCAAAAACTGAAATCGCCCCCTCCCCCTGCGCCCGGGCGGAAATTCGCCCGCGGGATTGAACTACAATCGAATTGGTAACGTTTTCTTAAAAGTTCTTTTTCGAGGATCATGCTCAGGGGATATCAACACAAGGGGTACAGCTTTGTCTTGAGGCTCATCCCCCTTCTCATGACCAGCTACGAGCTGGGGTTCGGTTCCTACCTTTTGTGCGCCGACAAAAACCTCATAGCGGGCCGCTTCCTCATCTCACTGGGGTCGATAACTTTCGCCCTTTTCTGCGTGGTGGCCACTTCCATGAGGCAGATAGAGGGGTTTGCCCGCGTCTGGTACTTCCCGGCCCTGGCCTATTCCTTCGCCCTGGGGGTCTGCATATGGGCCATAGTGATACTGGCGAGGTCCAAGGCCGAGTCCGCCGTAGTATCGGGCCACATGGCCCTGGGGGCCGGGATGATAGCCTTGTGCGTGTCTACGATCGCCTTGACTTCGCGCCACTTCCTCCATATAGCCGCCAACAATCTCCACAGGGCGGATTCCTCCGACATCGACCCCAAGTCCTATACGAGGCGCGGAGTCCTGCTTTTGACCTCCATCCCCGCCTGCGTGTCCCTGTGCGGCTTCATCTACGCCATCTACTCCATGGCCCTCCCGGAGGTCTCCGAAAAGCTCGGCGGCCACGCCCTCGTGGCCCAGTCCTTCGTGTGCCTGTCTTTGACCTTCATCGTCTACGTCCTGGCCCGGCAGATGAACAACACCTTCCTCAAGAGGTTCAAGTGGAGGTTTTCGGTATACGTCATAATCAACGGCCTTATAAACATCGTCTGGGGGGTGTGCGTCCTGTGCCTGAGGACCCGCGCCTTTACCACTCCCGGATTCGGGATGATAGCGCTGGGGCTCGTGTGCATCTCCATATCGGGCAAGGCCCACAGGGTCGTGGGATCCTGGAAAGGGGTCTCGGAGCTGGCGTACTTCGCTGCGTACTTCCCGGTCTTCGCGGGCCTTTGCGGCCTGTTTTTGAGCATAATCCTGTTTTCCACTGCCATTTCCCACCCCTTCTGCCTGGACGCCGCCTACGCCGTCTCAGGCCTTGCGGCGGTATGCGTGGCAATATACGGGATAGTGGCCATCCCGGCCGTGGATCCCGCCTCCTTCTAGCGCAGATTCTGTATTTTGATCCGAAAGGGAGTAAAATTTCGACGGTAGACCAATCTACTTCAAACAGCTTTAAATAGCGCATCGGCTCCAGCTCATAGGCCGGAAGGTGCGGATATGAGCCCGCAAGCCGAAAGCTGTGATATATGTGAAAGGTGGCTCGAATGACGAGTCCGATTCATGTCAATTCAGAAATAGGCAAGCTTAAGAGCGTGATCTTGCACCGCCCCGGACACGAGGTGGAGAACATCACCCCTGAAATAATGCCCAGGCTTTTGTTCGACGACATTCCCTACCTGCCTATAGCCCAGCAGGAGCACGACCACTTCGCCGACATCCTCCGCGACGCCGGAAGCAAGGTGCTCTACCTTGAAGACCTCACCGCCGAAGCCCTCGCGGACGACAGCGTCAAGGAGAGCTTCATAGAGCAGATGATCCAGGAAAGCGGGTACAAGTCCGGCCCTGTGTTCACGGCCCTCAAGGAATACCTCCTGTCCATGTCCACCAAGGACATGGTGGAAAAGACCATGGCCGGCATCAGGAAAGAGGATATAGACTACAAGCCCCACACCCTGGCCGGAATGGCCGAGGACGAGGACTATCCCTTCCTCAC
>JAFYIA010000031.1 GCA_017538865.1 Aeriscardovia sp.
ATTACTTCGTCGGCTGCATCCCGTTGTAGAAGGGGAGCACGGTGGGCTCGGTGGCGAAGGCCGCCTTCTGCTCGTCGGTGAGGTACTTCTTGTTCACCACGACTTCGTAGGTATACTCCTCGAACCAGGCCTGGCTCATGACCATGTAGCCCTTCTTGCCGATCTTCTCGCCCCAGGAGTTTTCGACCTTCCACCTGACGGGCTCGTCGTTTACAAGGTCGACCCCGGCCAGGACCATGGCGTGGGTGGGAAGGGACTCCCTGGTGGAGAACATCGCGCCCTTGCCGAAGTTGAGGTCGGTGCCGAACAGGTCGTTGAACCCGTAAAGGTCGAGATCCATTATGCCCTTGTCCCTGTCAAACTGCTGGAGGACGTCGCATCCGTACCAGACGGGGACTCCGTCCTTGACCTGGGCCAGGGCGGCCTTGGTGAGCTCCTCTATGGGCTGGTTGAGGTAGAGGTTGGGGCGTCCGCCGACCATGTTGCCGGAGTCTTCGATGGTGTAGAGCTTGCCGAAGGGCATGTCGTCCACGTCGGGCACGTTCATGAGGATGACGTAGTCATTCAGGTCCTCCCCTATGAAGTCCTTGTAGAACTCGTGGGGGGTGAGGGGGCCTGCCTGGTGGAACTTCTTGTCGGTGTCCCTGTACTCGAACTCGACCTTGCAGGGCGGAACCCCGAGGGCGATGGCCAGGATCCTGTAGTTCTCTTCCATCATTTCCGCCCTGACGGAGGAAATCTCGTCGTCGCTGGAGCCGGAGGCCACCATGCTCCTGAGCTTGAGGCCGTCCTTGCGCAGCTTCCTGTTGAGGATGGTGTTGAGCTCGGCGGAAGTGATGGAGCAGCTGGTCTCTCCCATGGCGTCCTGGGGAACCACGCCGTACTTGTCGATGAGGGCGCATACCAGGCACCAGTCCCCGCCGTCCTGTTCGGGGGTGGCGAAGATGTACCACACCTCCCTGTCGTCCATGGGCTTGTGGGCGGTGCGGATCACATTCTCATAGAAGTAGTTGCTCTTCTCGAGCTTGTCGTAGAAGTTGAGGTAGTTCTGGGAGAGCTCGAAGTCGTCGGCCATCTTGTAGGTCTTGATCATGTGCTGCCTGAGGGTGTTGAGGCAGGCGTAGATCCAGCATCTTCCGGACTTGTTCTGGTTGGAAGCCCCAATAGAGACGTTGTCGATGGAGAAGGAGAAGTTGGAATCCCCGTTCCTGTCGATGGCGTTCATATCCTCGGCTGCCTTGTAAATGCCATTGGTGGTTACAGCCCTCTGGGCTACCTTGTTGAACTTGCAGGAGCAGTATTTGTCCTCATAGGACTTGATGTCATCTGCCGTTAGTTCTTTCATTGGACACTTCCTTGTTTGTCCCAATTGTCAGAGACATTTTTCTCTAACTCCCTTACCTTAACCCTTTAAAATTGGAGACTATTGCAATTTTACCCTGAGAAAAATTTTACAGCCTTACTTGGCGGCCGGAGCCTGGGTGGAAGATCCGGGTTTAGTGTCTTTGCCCGAGGGGGCTGAGGCGAGTTTGGCCTGCAGGGCCGCTTCTTTTTTCTCTATCCTTTTTTCTCTCCTGCCCAGCTCGGCTTCCCTCTTGATCTCTATGTTCCGTTTTATTTCTTCGAGCGAAAAGCCTTTAATCATCTTCCTGTCGTCGAGGAAGACAAAGAGGATGGCGGCCGCCCCGGCTACGCAGGCGCCGAGGATTATGGTTTTGAGGGTGAACTGGAAGACCATGTAGAAGGCGATGAGGAGAGCGATTATCGGGATGGTATATCCGCCTCCAAGCTTGAATCCGTGGTTGGGGAATTTCTTGTCGTGCTTGAACTTCATGACGGCCAGGATGCTGGGCACGTACTGCACGAAGGAGGCGAACACTATCATCCCCACCAGGAAGAGGTAGGACTGGGTGACGAGGAAGCAGCTGACTACCGTTGTAATTATCACCGATACCCACGGGGCTTCGAAGCGGTTCATCTTTCCAAAGAACTTGGGCAGCATCGCATGCTCATTGGAGAGGGAGGCCATGAGGGCCGGAGTGTTGAAGCTCGTGGCGAAGCCTACTCCGAATATCGACATGAGCATCCCGATTATCACGACCACGTACCCCCATGTCCCCACTGCCTTCCTGAAGGCTACGGCTATGGGCAGCGAGTAGTTGACCATGCTGGCTCCCAAAACGCCTATGGCAAAGAGCATCATGAGGCCGTAAAGGATGGTTACGGTTATCATTACGCCTATCAGGACCCTAGGTATATTCTTTTCAGGGTCGACCATTTGGCTGGCGGCTATTGGGATGAAGGAAAAGCCGGTGAACATATAGAAGACCACGCTGAAGGCGTTGCCGAAGTGGGAGGAGAACGCTCCTATG
Organism: Aeriscardovia sp.; assembly: GCA_017538865.1. Taxonomy (GTDB): domain Bacteria; phylum Actinomycetota; class Actinomycetes; order Actinomycetales; family Bifidobacteriaceae; genus RGIG1476. The sequence continues at coordinate 2,373 of JAFYIA010000031.1, forward strand.
CTCTTGCCGGCTGCCACAGGCATCACGGGGTGGAAGTTGGCGCCGTGCATAAAGAAGGCTGCCACTACTATAAACAGGATTATGACGGCAATCTTCGCGCCGGAAGAGATGTTGTCCACCCACTTTACAAGCGTTCTGCCGAATATGTTGATTATTCCGAAGACCACGACGAGCCCTATACAGGACCAGACGCGGATCTGGGTGTTGTTAAAGGCCGGGATGAAAGCCTGGAGCGTAGTGAATAGGGCTACGGTCTCGGCCGCCACAGTGCAGCACCCGAGGAACCAGACGAAAATTCCGAGCTCGTAGCCCACAAACGGCCCGAAAGCGTGGTAGGAATATAGCCATGCCGCCCCGGCTCCGGAGAACCTGCTGGCCAGGTCTGCATAGCACAGCGCTATAAGGCTCACAGTTATGGCCGCGGCTATGAGGACCACTATGCTCATAAGGTCCATGTATTGATAAATGGTTTGGGGCAAAAGGAATGCCCCAGAGCCTATGACTCCGTTGATTCCCAAAAGGTAAATGGACCAAAACCCCAGTTGTTTTGGCTTCTTTGCAGCATTCATGCGGAAATTCTCTCCTTTTCCCTCTCTTACCCTTGTCTATAGCCCTGCCCGAAAGTACTACGCATATTCTAAAACCATGAGATCGTTGCCATGTGACTGATTTGTCGAGTAGCTCAAAATATAATGACGGTTTGATTGCAGAAAAATCCACTAGAAATTACAGGGCATAAAAAAGTACCCCCGAAGAGAATCGAACTCTTGTTGTCAGAGTGAAAGTCTGATGTCCTGACCATTAGACGACGGGGGCAAAGCCATGAATCATTCTACTAGACAGTTGCAACTGATTCAAGGGGTAAAAGGCAATTAGCTAGGAGGGGAACTATGCGGGCCTCTAGAGATAGATGGATGGTGTACCTGGGAATAATAGCCTGCACGATTTTGGCCGTCACCGCGACTTTCGTAAACAAGTGCGTAAACGTGATGTATCCCAAGATTGCCGCGGACTTCAATGTGAGCGTGAACGCCACAGAGTGGATGACGACGGGCTACATGCTTTCACAGGCCGTCGTGGCCGCTTCCACCGCCTACATCCTCAAAAAGGTGCATGCGAAAAAGGTGGAAATAACCGGATGCGTGCTCTACCTTGGAGCCACGCTCCTTTGCGCCCTTTCGCCTTCTTTCGCACCCCTGGTAATCGGCAGGATCGTACAGGGAATGGCCGTCGGACTGGAATATCCCACCACCCTGTTTCTAATCCTTACCCAGATTTCCCCGCGCAAGAGGGCGACAGCTTCCGGAATATTGGGCGGCCTCATCGGGGTCGCAGTAGCTTTGGGCCCCATGTGGGCGGGATGGCTTGAAAACTTCACAAGTTGGCGCTGGATTTTCTGGAGCCTTGTGCCCGTCATCGTAATTTCCCTCATCCTCACCATCCCCTTCGTTAAAAATGAGCCTCAGGGCACCGACAGCAAGTTCAGCTTCCTCTCTTTGGCCCTGATGGCCGCAGGCCTCGCGGTTCTGGACTTCGCGATTTCTTCTGCGGGTTCTTCCGGTTTCAACTGGAGGTTCTGGCTGCTCTTGGCCGGGGGAATTGTCCTCATGGTCATATTCGTCCTGGCCAACCGGAATGCCAGGAGGCGCCTTTTCCAGCTCGATCTCTTCCTCATTCCTGCCATAGCCTGCGGAGCTGCAATTTACTTTCTCTCCGAGGCCGTGAATATCGGGATGCAGGCCCTGATTCCCACTTACGCGCAGTACGCGCTGAACAGTTCCCCCTTCATATCCGGCCTCATCTTGGCCCCCGGGAGCCTTTTGGGATCGGTTGGGGCCATCTTGAGCGGGAAATGGGCCGATAAGAAAGGGTATGGGGCTCCTCTTTTGGCGGGGTCGGTGATGATGTGCGTGGGGACGGCCCTGGTCTATTTCCTCCAGCCCGTGTTAAATGCCGGAATAACCTGTTTCTTCTACGTCTTCCAAAGGGTGGGGTTCGCCTTCCTGTTTACAAACACCATAACCGGCGCCTGCAGTATGCTCCCCGAATCCAAGACCCCGGACATCAACGCGATGTTCAGCGTCATAAACAACTACTCCGCATCCGTGGGCAGCGCCGTCATGCTCTCCTCTTTCTCCCTGACTGTAGGGGGTAGGAGCGGTTTTGGCGCGGCCTTTTCGGGGGGGAGGGTGTCTTTCGGACTGGGCTTCTGGCTTACCTTGGCCATGGTGGCGATAGCCGTAGTCTTTTACTTTCTCACCAGAAAAAAGGAAAGCCGGCAGAGCCGGCTGGAGGAAACTAAATAAAGATTTGGAGTTAGACCTTAATTTGGAGCGGATGACGGGAATTGAACCCGCGTCATCAGTTTGGAAGACTGAGACTCTACCATTGAGCTACATCCGCAACGCCTAAGATTATAGCACACGATTACAAAGCTGACTTTAGACGCCGCGGCTTCCTCAGTCCTTGCCAGCTTTCTTTCTGCGATAGATTCCGAGGGTCGTCCCAGAGGCTACGAGGAGCAGCAGTGCGGATACTGCAACCGCTATCAGAGTTCGAGGGCTGCCTCCTGCAAAGGGGAGCGAGGCGGCCGGGAGGTCTTCGGCGCTTTTAACTATGTTGAAGTAGGAGACTTGCCCGCTTCCGTTTTCAGGCGCTTGGCCCCAATAGGTCGTAATTTGCACCAGATTTCCAGTCTCAGAAGAGTTGGAGTTCAAATAGACCGGGAACTTCAAGGAAAATTGCTCGCCGGGCTGAACCCCTCCCCACGCGGGGGCCGTGGTTTTAGTGGCCGCTTTCTGCCCCGATTGCTGGATAAGCTTAAAATCCTGGAGGGCCAGGGAGAAGTACCAGCTCTGGCCGCTGTCCCCGCTTATCCATTGGTCGCCTTCATAGGGGTAAATGCGGTATAGCACCTCGTGGTTTTGCCAGTACCACAAGTCGTTTCCGACCAGGAACACCTGGTTCCAGTTGTCCGTATTGTAGTTCCATTCGCCCGGCTGACACGGGGCCCAGCTCATCACGTCCACGCCCTTTTCGGGCTTTATCTTTATGACCATCCTTTGGTACGCCTTGGCTTCGGCATCGCTCGGCATGGTGATCGAAACTTGGAGGGTCTTCGTATTTCCGCTCCCTCCCCCGGCATCGTCGAGACCCCATCCGGACACAGTATTGGCCTGGTAGTAGCCGCCCTTGGC
>JAFYIA010000032.1 GCA_017538865.1 Aeriscardovia sp.
ATCAGGGCCAGGGCCGAGGTGAGGGCCGGGATCCACATCTTCTTTGTCAAAAGCTGCACGAAGACCGCTATGACGATTAGGGAGAGGACTACGTTGAAGAGGAGGGAGAGGGGGAGGAGGACCAGCCACGAGAAGGGGTAGGAGACCTTCTGCACGTCGCTTTCTATGCTGTTGGTGGTGTTTTCGAGCCAAAGGGAGCTTATGACGACGAGGGCGGAAAGGACGAGGAACAGGGCGAGCTTTGCCAGGTCCCCCCAGTCCCTAATCCTCTTTGGCGCGCGGTCCGAAATCTCGGGCGCCTTTGCGGCCCCTTTGGCCGGGTTTTGGGATCCTACCACGGCTTTGTCACCTTCTGGCTCTGGGGGACGGCCGTGGAGGAGTCGGCGCTAGAGGACGTGTTTTGCGTGTTGGAAGACAGGAGCGTATTTAGCTTTTGCTGGCTTTCGGCCTCCCTCTGCCTCTCCTGGGTCCTCTGCGCCTGGTTCTGCTGGGAGGAGGAAGTGGCGGAGGAGGAAAAGGCGCCCCCTGCGCCGGAGGGTGAGGACTTGTAACGCAGATCTATCTCCTGGCTGACCTGGTTGGCTACCTCAATGGCCTTCTCCACAGCCCTCTTGGTGGACGAAAGCTGCAGGGCGGAGGTCTCCTGCTCCTGGTAGAGCTGGGAGAGGACCTGTGCCTGGGACTCCTTCAAGGATTCCAGGTTGGGGTTGGCCAGCTGGAGCGCGAGGATGTCGCTCTTCAAGAGGGCGGAAGTGGCCTCAAAGTTTTTGGCCACGCTCCAGTTGAGGAAGAAAAAGTAAGTGAGGAAGGCCAGGGCCGCCCCTCCGCACGAGGCCAAAACCACCCTCCACTTTGGAAGCTTGGTCCTCCCGCTCCTCCTGAGCCCTTCCTGCCGCTTTCTCACTGGTATTTCCTTTGCTTGAAAATATCCGATCCGCATTCCCACAAGAGGAGGGCGGCTATGACTATGGCCAGGGGCCAGACCTGGATGTTCCGCATGGAGTGCTTGCGGTCGGTTTCCCTCACGAGGTAGCTGTGCGAGACGTAGGCGGAGAGGGAGGCGGCCGTAGTGGTCTGGTCAAGGTGGAGGTAAGTGCCTGAGAACTGGTCGGCAATCTCTTTCAGGTTTTCCGGATCCATTTTGGAAATGGCCGGGGTGGATGTGCCGGGCTCGTCTAGGTACCTGGGGCTCGCCTCCCCCTGCCCGTTAGACAGGTCCTGGGGGGAGATGAAGGGGACCCTCCCGCCTTTGACGCTTCCCACTCCCAGCGCAGCGCCCGCGTCTACAAACTGGCGCAGCGGGCTGAAAGACGAAGCCTCCACGTCCCTCGTCTGTTCGCCGTCCGAAATGTAGTAGAGGACGATGATGTTCCTCGGGTACTCCTTGTGGACCTTCTGCATGGCCAAAAGTAGGGTGTCTACCGGCTCGCTGAGCTGGGTGCCGTTGGAGGCGTCGGTAGGCTCCACTGCGAGGACTTTCAGCCAGTTTTGCACCGCCCCCACATCGGTGGTCGGAGGCAGGGCCAGCGTGGCGGAGGCCCCGAAGGTCACGCCTGCAAAGGCCGCCCCGGGGTACATGGACACCAGGTTTTCCACCGCGTCCTTCGCGGCGTCAATCCTGGGTATGGCCTCATTGGACCCGTAGTGGGCGTCGTCCACCGCCATAGAGCCCGTGATGTCTACGGCAAAGAAGACGTCGGTGTCGGAAACGGCGTTGGAGGAGGAGGATGTGACGATGGTGGGGCCGAGGGTCAAAAGGATTGCGAAGATCGCTATCAGCCAACGGCGCAGCCAGTCCAGGTGCGTGGCGTCGGAAGAGTTCCTGTGCCTCCAAAACATCCAAAAGCCCGCAGAGCAGCAGGCGAGGATGAGGATATCCAGGAGGACGGTCAGAAGCCAGCTGTGCAGGAGGGGGGTAAAGGCCAATCCGCTCACCTCCTCACCCAGCCGAGCAGGAGGAAGAGGAGGCAGATGAGGCCCGTCAGAACTATCACCCATACGTCCGGGTTGTCGGTTATGTCCACGGTCTGCTCTTTAGTCTTCTGCCGGATCTTCTGATCCTCTATGTTTTGAACCAGCTCTTCTACCGACTGCCCGTTTTGCCTGGAAAAGAACGATCCGCCCTCCCAGTCGACCTGCTGCTTGAAAGCCACGGCGTCGGGGGTGGAAAGGTTGGAGGCCTCACCTACGTACAGCCCGTCCACTCTGATGGAGTTGAGCTTTGCCAGCCTCATGGCCTGGTGGAGGGTGTAGACGGGCCGCCCGGCCAGGATATTGTCGGTGGCCAAAACGATAGAGGCCGGGGCGATCCGGGCCTGCGTAGTCTGGGCCGAGGCGGAAAAGCCCGGGAACATGTTTTCGCAGCTCACCAGCCCGTCCCCTATAAGGGAGCTCGACCCCTTCATGTTGTCGGTCCCCGAGAGGAAGTTGTTGATGTCCTGGTACTGCTGGGTGGTCATGTTGTTGATGCTGGCCTGGTTGACCACGCCTTTGAGCGCTGTAAGGGCACTGTCCAACTCGCTCGTCACGAGCTTGTAGTCGTCGGTGAGGGGGAAGACGGTCTTGGAGGTCGAATTGAAGATGCTCATCCCGATCCTTTCCGTCTTGAATTTGGAGACGAGCTGCAGGTAGCTGGCTATGACCTGCTCGTCAAAGGGCAGCGCCGACCCTGACACGTCCAGGCACAGGACGATGTTCCTCGAGATGCTGGTGGTTTCCAGCTTTTCGATCGAGCTCGGGCGGGACACCAGCCCCATGGCGCATCCGAAGGACAGAAGGGCCAGGGCGGTGCAGGAGACCACCAGGGCCTTGTAGGTCCTGTACTGGCCCCATGCCGTCCCCTTCAGGCGCGTTTTAAGGCCCCAGCTCAGCAGCTTTATCCCGGGGGTCTGCTTTTTGTGCTTGTTGCCCAAAGCCTGCAGGGTGGTCTTGAGCCTCTCTTTGGAGCTGAGCACCTTGGCCGCATCGGGCTTCAGGTACTTTCGCCTGGTAAACCAGAAGACGAGGATGAGGAGCGCGAGGAGCAAGATCCCCCCCGCCAGCAGGGCCCACGGCCACCTCAGGACGATTCCGCTCACGAGTTCCACCTGCTTATCAGGTCCTCGACCCAGTTGGCGGCGCTTTCCACCGTCGCCTCATCGGCAGCCCTGTCGACTTCGGAATTGGCGTATTCGGGGGGGTAGAGGGCGGAAATGGTCTGGCGGAACATTTCGTACCTCCTCCTGTTGCTCACCGGCGCCCACTCGAGGTCGTGGAGGGTCTTGGAATAGAGGTTGAGATCCATTTCTTCAGAGACGAACCCCCTGGCGACCTGGGCGAGCTGCGCATAGGCGTCCACATCCTCTAGCTTCCCCTCCCGGTACGCCTTTTTTACGGCTTCCACCTTTTCTATCCACTCCGAAGCGTCCTTTTGCTCAGAGTGCCTGCCCTGCGCCTCTTTTTTCGCCTTAGGCGGGATAATGAGGGGGAGGACAATGACGGCCACGGTCAGGATCAAGGCTATAATCCCGGCCGCCATGAGGATTGGGCTGTAGCCCAGTGACGGGACTGCGCTGGCATCTATTTTCACGTGCTAACTCCTCAGCAGGCTGGACCTTTGGGGCCTGGGGCCGCGCATGCGCTGGCCCACGAAGTGGATGAAGGTGGAGAGCATCTCTTCGCTGCTCCCGGCCCTGAGCAGGACGTCCCCGTGGCGCACCAGGGCCTTGGAAAAGGCGTTGGCTAGCACCTCGCTCCTGGCGTCTATCTCCCTGGAGAGGGGCTTGCTCTGGAGGAAGGAGGGCATAAAGCGGCCGGAGGACGCGTCCTGCACGTCCTGGTTGTCGGGGTCGAAGGGGTTTATGGGCTCCACCGACACGAAGATCAGGGTGTGGCGCTGGGAGATGGAGGCTATGAGCTGTTCGTGGCGGGCGTCCATGGCCCCGTCGTCAGTGGCTATGACTATCAGGCCGTTTCCCTGGCGGATTCCCTGCACGTACTGGAGGAGGGAGGTGAAGTCCCTCTCTGCGGGCTTTAGATCTTTGAGGGAAGCTTCCAGCACGTGGTCGAATTTCTGGTACCCCCCGTTGAAAGGGATGCGGGAGATGGTCTGGCTGTCTGCGAGGACCAGGGATATGTCGTCCGATCTTTTCAAGCTGACTGCGGCGAACATCCTCAGGGCGTTGGCTGCGACTGTGAGCAGGGTTTCCCTCCCCCGCGCCGTGCCCCCCATTTGGGCCGAGGCGTCCAAAATCAGCCAGAGAGTGGAAGCCACTTCCCTCTGCCTGTTGACCACTATCGGCCGCCCGCTCCTCCCGGAAGCCTTCCAATCCACGAACTGTATGCCCTCTCCGGGCTCGTAGGGGCGAAGGTCGGAATAGTCGTATCCCCCTCCCCTCTGCCTTGAGGCATGCTCGCCTTCCAAAGACCCCAGGGTTCTCATCGCGGTGGGCAGGGAAAGCCTGGATCCGAAAGCCTCTATTTTCGCCCTCAGGGGATCCTTTTCGCTCATGGAACGGGGACCACCTCCAGGACCTTGGCTATCACTTCGTCCGTGGTCAGCCCGTCGGCCAAGGCCTCGAAAGTGAGAAGGATCCTGTGGCGCAAAATATTGGCTGCAAAGTACTTTATGTCCTCGGGAACCACGTATTCGTGGCCCTGCATGAGGGCAGAGGCCTGCCCTACCCTTATGAGGGCGATGGAGGCCCTGGGGGAGGCCCCCAGCCTCACTATCTGGTGGAGCCCCCTTATGGGCTTGCTCCCCTCCCCGCGGGTGGTTTCCACCAGGTCCACCGCGTACTTTATTACCTGCGGGCTTACGTGCACCTTTTTTGCCGCGGACCTCAGGAACCTCACGTCGGTTATGTCGATCTTCTGGGCGAAGTGCGGATCGAACCTGTCCTTGCCGCGGGAGATCACGAGGTTCAAGATGTTCTGCTCTTCTTCCTCAGAGGGGTAACTCATGACGGCTTTCATGAGGAAGCGGTCCATCTGGGCCTCGGGAAGATTGTAGGTGCCCTCTTCTTCGATCGGGTTCTGGGTGGCTATGACCATGAAGGGATCGGGCAGGTCTATCCTCTCGCCCCCTATGGTCACGGCGCCCTCGGCCATGGCTTCCAGCATCGCCGACTGCGTCTTGGCGCTGGATCGGTTGATTTCGTCGAGCAGCACGAAGTTTGCGTTGATGGGCCCTATCTGGGTTATCAGGCATTGGGTCTGGAAGTCGAAAATCTGGGATCCGACGAGATCCGAAGGCATGAGATCGGGCGTGCACTGGATGCGCTTGAAGGTCCCCGAAACCGCCTGCGCCAGCGTCTGGGCGGCCGTCGTCTTGGCCAGGCCCGGCACCGACTCTATTAGCACGTGCCCTCCTGCGATCAAGGCGGCTATGAGGGTCTCCCTGAGGTCGAGCTGGCCCACGACCTGGGAGGAAAAGCCCTCGCGCAGTATCTTGACCGCGCCCGTGGCCCTGTCGACTTCTTTGCTGGTTAAAGCGGCCTTGTCTTCGGCGGCGGGGGAAGAGGGAAAAAGTGACATGTCTCTACTCTACAAAGCCTTTCTATATATGCGATCTCATTCCAATAAAAGATTTTAAAACCCTCATCCTAAATTCCCGCTCCAGTCCACGGGCTTTAGCCCCATTTCCTCCAGGGCCCGGTTGGCCCTGGAAAAGGGCCGCGAGCCGAAAAACCCGCGATAGGCGGAGAGGGGCGAAGGGTGCGCGGACTCTATCAGCGCCGCCCCGCGCAGCTCGGGCGCGAGAGACCTGGCGTCGCGCCCCCACAGGATCGCCACAAGCTTCACCTTCCCTTCGCGCGTCTTCTCCTTCACTAAGGCCCTTATGGCGAGGTCCGTCACCTGTTCCCAGCCTTTGCCTTGGTGGCTGTGGGGTATTCCGGCTTCCACCGTCAGGCACCTGTTTAGGAGCATCACCCCCTGCTCAGTCCAGAAGGAGAGGTCTCCGCTTTTGGGGCATGCTCCTATGTCGCTCTCCATTTCCTCGTATATGTCCCTAAGGGTTGGGGGGAGTTTGGATTTCCCGTCCACCGAAAAGGCGAGCCCTACGGCGTCCCCCGGAGTCGGATAGGGGTCCTGGCCCACTATCAGCACCTTCACTTTCTCCATCGGAATCTGGAAAGCCCGGAAAATGCGGGACGGCGCCGGAAGGTACCTCTTTCCCTCGGAAGCCTGCTCCCTCAGAAAGTCCCCTATTTCGCGAATGGCGCCCTCTGCCGGCTGGAGCGCCCTCGCCCAAGACGGATCCATGAGCTCCGCCAACTCTCTTCTCAAAGCCATATCTCAACTTTACTTTTTAGTATTCGTAGGGCAAATAATATAAAATCTGAGGCTTAGGGTAGTAAGTTGCTCGACTTTCAAAGAGGTGCGCATGGCTTCTAGCTCCAAGGGAGACTCCGGATTCTGCGACGAATTTGAAACTCCCCCCACCGGGCCAGTGGGAGCGCACAGGGGCCCCAAGAGCAGATGGCGCAGGTTCCTGCCCTACTTTGTGGCCCTCTGCGTGGCCCTCGCCTTCGGGCTGGGCGCCTGGGGCGTTTGGACGGAAGTGGGCATAAGGAACAGCCAGCACGGGGCGGAGGCCCTCCAGCCCATGGGCTCCCCCGTGGACAAGGGCACGGTCGTCATAGTCTACAACGCGACGGAGGTTTCCGGCCTTGCCGGGCAGAACCGGACCACTCTGAAAAATCAGGGCTTTTCCAACGTCCTGGCCCAGGATTGGCCAGATTCCCAGGCCCCGTCGTCCAACGTCGTCTGGTACAACGGGGCCGACAATGAAAATACGGCGAACCAAGTGGCGTCGGATCTCGGCATAAGCCAGGTAGTGGAACAGAGCTATCCCCTGAACGCCCCCATAGAAGCGATATTTGTCACCCCCTGAGCGGAAAAGCGCCAAATTTGGCACTCTCAGGTTAGGAGTGCTAATCTCTATAGATAACAGGCCTGCGGGGGCGCAGCTGACGGCGCCCCAGCGCAGGCGCGAAAAGGTTCAATTTTTTGGAGGGTAAATGGCTAAGATCATAGCTTACGATCAGGAGGCCCGCTCCGACATGCTGGCCGGCCTGGACAAGCTCGCAAACACCGTTAAAGTCACCCTTGGCCCCCGCGGGCGCAACGTAGTCCTCGACCGCACCTACGGCGCCCCCACCATTACCAACGACGGGGTGTCGATAGCCAACGACATAGAGCTGGAAGATCCCTTCGAGAGGATCGGCGCGGAGCTCGTGAAGGAAGTCGCGAAGAAGACCGACGACGTGGCCGGGGACGGCACCACCACCGCGACCGTGCTCGCCCAGGCCCTCGTGCACGAAGGCCTCAAGAACGTGGTGGCCGGATCCAACCCCATAGCCCTGAGGAAGGGCATTGAAAAGGCCACCGAGGCCGTAGTCAAGGAGCTTTTGGCCAACGCCAAGCCCGTGGAGACCAAAGAGCAGATAGCCGCCACCGCCACCATTTCCGCGGGAGATCCCGAAGTGGGCAAAGTGATTGCCGAGGCCCTCGACAAGGTCGGCCAGGACGGGGTCGTGACCGTGGAAGACAACAACAAGTTCGGGATCGACCTCGAGTTCACCGAGGGCATGCGCTTCGACAAGGGCTACATAGCCTCTTACTTCGTCACCAACCCCGACGACCAGACCGCTGTCCTCGACCACCCCTACATCCTCTTCACCAGCAGCAAGGTCTCCAGCCAGCAGGACATCATCCACATCGCCGACCTCGTGATGAAGACCGGAAAGCCCCTGCTCATCGTCGCCGAGGACGTCGACGGCGAAGCCCTCGCCACCCTCATCCTCAACAAGATCCGCGGCACCTTCGCCTCCTGCGCCGTAAAGGCCCCGGGGTTCGGCGACCGCAGGAAGGCGATGCTCCAGGACATGGCCATCCTCACCGGCGGCCAGGTCGTCTCTTCCGACCTCGGCCTCAAGCTCGACTCCATCGACATGAGCGTGTTCGGCACCGCCGAAAAGGTGACCGTCTCCAAGGACGAGACCACGATTGTGGGCGGCGGCGGCAAGAAGGAGGATGTCGACGCCAGGATCGCCCAGATCCGCAAGGAGATCGAGGCCACCGATTCCGACTACGACCGCGAGAAGCTCCAGGAGAGGCTGGCCAAGCTCGCCGGGGGTGTGGCCGTGATCAAGGTCGGCGCCGCCACCGAGGTGGAGGCCAAGGAGCGCAAGCACCGCATCGAGGACGCGGTGCGCAACGCCAAGGCCGCGGTTGAAGAGGGCCTGGTCCCCGGAGGCGGGGTCGCCCTCATCGAGGCCGCCAAAGGCGTTGAAGGAATGGTGGACGACCTCAGCGGGGACGAAAAGACCGGCGCCCAGATCGTGATGAGGTCGGTGTCCGCGCCCATAAAGCAGATCGCCGAGAACTGCGGGGTCAGCGGGGACGTTGTGGCGGACAAGGTCCTGTCCCTGCCCAAGGGCGAAGGGTACAACGCCGACAACGGCAAGTACGAAGACCTCCTGGCCGCGGGCGTGGCCGACCCCGTGAAGGTCACCCGCTCCGCCCTGCAGAACGCCTCCAGCATCGCGGGCCTCTTCCTCACCACCGAAGCCGTGGTGGCCAACAAGCCCGAACCCAAGACTGCGGCACCGCAGCCCCAGGGCATGGACTACTAAACCGCGCTTCGCTAAGGCCCCCCGGGGCTTCCGGGGGGCCTGTTTTTTATAAAATATTCTGAATAAAATCTGAAAACTATCCTATAATAGTCAACTATGGACAAGGACAATATCGGCACCATCGTGGTGGTGGACGACGATGAGGACATACTTTATACCCTCAAGGAGGGGCTGCGCTTCAGGCTCCCCTCTTTCAAGGTTAAGACTGCTACCAACAGCAAGGACGCGATAGAGCTGATAGAGCTGAGCAAGCCGGATCTGGTGATACTGGACGTCATGCTCCCCGACAGGAGCGGGCTGGAGGTGTGCAAGACCATCCGCAGGAACGACAAGCACATCCCGATAATCTTTTTGAGCGCGAAAGACGCCCCGAAGGACAGGATTTTGGGGTACGCCGCCGGGGGCAACGACTACGTCACCAAGCCCTTCGTATTCGACGAGCTGACGTGGAAGATAAAAAAGACGCTGGAAATGACCAAGCCCCAGACCAAGCCCAAGCCCGTCATATCCATAGCGGATCTGGAAATAAACGAGGACGCCCTGGAAGTCACCCGGCACGGCAAGCTCGTGCGGCTCAGCCCGACCGAGTTCTGGCTCTTGGACTACCTCGTCAGAAACAAGGACAAGGCCCTGAGCAAAGGGGAGATCATATCCCACATCTGGGAGGGGAAGGTCGTGGAAGTGCCCATCGTGGACTCCTACATCTCCTACCTTAGAAAGAAGATAGACGGCGTCACCTACACCGACGAGGACGGGGAAGAGAAGAAGGTGGAGCCGCTGATCCAGACCGTGAGGTCCGCAGGCTACATGATAAGGACCCCGAAAGAGGCCAAGGGATAGTCGGAGGGGAAATTGGCAAAAGGCCGGGAAGGGCAGGAGAAGCCGCAGCGCGGCCCCGGGAAGGTCAAGGCGAGCGGGATCCCTTTGAATCTCCAGCTCATAGCCACCCTGTTCGTCCTGCTGGCCATAGGGATCTCGGTTGTGGCGTTCGCCACAAAAGAGCTCATATGGAACTACACCGTAAACAGGATTGACAGCCAGCTCTCCTCCCAGGCCCAGCTGATCTTGAACAACGTCGAGCCTTTTTCTTCCAAGTCCGCCGCCCTGCCCACAGACTATTTCCTGCAGATACGCAATGACCAGGGCGACATTCTCAGCACCCCCCTCATCCCCATGATGGACGGAGGGGCCGAAAGCGTGCCCAAGCTCGCCCCCTCTGGGAGCCTGGGGGATCTCGAGTTCGGAGTCCCCGCCACCGTGGCCCCCCAGGTCGTCTCGCGTGGCTCCTCCGCCTCCTCCTACAAGGAGGTGAGGGCCGACTGGAGGGTCTTAAAGCTCCACTGGTACCAGAGCGGGACCGGGCAGTCGGGCATCTTGTACATAGGCCTCTCCCTGTACAACGCCCAGGAGACGGCCTGGATGGTGATCTACTACTTCATAATCGTCGGGATCATCATCATCCTCATAGTCCTGATAATAGGCTCCCTCATAATCTCCAGGACCCTGAGGCCCCTAAAGCAGATAGAGAAGATCGCGGCCAACATCGCAAACGGAGACCTGTCTCAGAGGATACCGGTGCTTCCGGAGAGCACTGAGATCGGGAGCCTGGCCAGCTCTTTGAACATCATGCTTTCAAAGATCGAAAAGAGCTTCAAGGCCCAGAAGGAGACGAACGAGCAGATGAAGCAGTTCATCTCCGACGCCTCGCACGAGCTGAGGACGCCCCTGTCGGCCATAAGGGCTTACGCCGAGCTCTACAAGATGGAGAGGGAAGAGGGGGAGGATCTGGAGAAGGCCGACGAGATAGTGGAGAGGATCGGGGCATCGAGCGCCAGGATGACGGAGCTTGTAACCGACCTCCTCTCTTTGGCGAGGCTGGACGAGGGGAGGGGAATCGACCTCACCCAGAGCGTGGAGCTAGATTCCCTCATCTTAGACAGCGTCGAAGACCTCATGGTGCTAGATCCCCAGAGGAAGGTGGCTATGGGCACGCTGGAGTTTTTGCCCGGCTTCGCCGCCTGTAAGGACCCAGACCCCCTCGCATCCTGCACGCGCTTCGTCCCGGGGGAGCTTCCCCAGATCACCACTTACGGCGACGCCACCAGGCTCAGGGAGGTCTTCACCAACCTCGTGGGAAACATCCACAAGTACACCCCTGCCGACTGCCCCGTGGAAATCTCCCTCTCCTCCGTCTCGGCCGACATTTCCTTCGCCGACTGCAGGGAGCTGGGATCTTCCAAGACCCCCCTGGAGGCCTTCTGCGCCGCCGTGCAGAGGTCTATGCGCGGCAAAGAAGGCCTTCCCTACGCCCTGATAACCGTCTGCGACCACGGACCGGGAATGACCCCCGACTCGATAGGGAGGATCTTCGAGCGCTTCTACACTTTCGATCCTTCCAGGACCCGCAAGAAGAGCGGAACGGGCCTTGGAATGGCGATAGTCAAAGCCATCATCGCCTCCCACTCCGGCTTTATCTGCGCCAGGCACACCCCCGGAGGCGGGCTGACGATAGTGGCGGCCATCCCTATCGCAGGGTCCCCCCTCCCCGCCCCTCCCGGCAAAGGGTCCGGGGAAGAAAAAGGCTGAAGGCAAAATTGATATCATTAGTTCAAAAGAAGATTAAAGGAGGAGGCTGTGCCAACTGGTAAGATTCGCTGGTTCGACAGCAAGAAAGGCTACGGGTTCATCGTGGGGGAAGACGGCAAAGAGGTGTTCATCTCGCCCAGCAGCCTCCCGTCGAGCTTTACTCCGAAATCTGGCATGAAAGTGGAGTATTCCGAAGTGGAGGGCGCCAAAGGCCTGCAGGCTTTCGACCTGCACCTCGTGCAGAGGACCCTCCCGCGCCGCCACACCAGCGATGAAATGAATGCGATTATAGAGGATCTGATAAAGCTTTTGGATTCCACCAACTCAAAGCTGAAATACGGCAAGTGGCCCGACCCCCTCACCTCCGACAGGCTGGCCAAAATGCTTAGGGCCGTGGCGGACGATTTTGATATAGACGACTGAATGCGCGCCCCGGGGGAGACGGGCCCGGGGAAGAAGAAAAAGAAAAGGAAAATCGGAAATTGCAGGCGCGCCTTGGACGGCGGCCGAAGGCTGCGCCGGCAGATAGGAAGGAAGCTTAATGTTTGATCGGTTTACGGATCGGGCCAAGCATTCTGTGGTATTGGCCCAGAAGCAGGCCCATTCGCTAAATCACGCCTACATCGGCACCGAGCACCTCCTTTTGGGACTCCTGGACGAAAAAGAGGGGATCGCGGCCCAGGTGCTCGCCGAAAAGGGCATCACCCTGGACAAGGCCCGCGACCAGGTGATCGACATGATCGGCATGGGGGACAGCCCCGACGCCAATCACCTGCCCTTCACTTCCAACGCCAAGAAGGTTTTGGACGGCAGCCTCAGGGAGGCCCTGCAGCTGGGCCAGACCTACATCGGCACCGAGCACCTCCTTTTGGCCCTGGTGACCCAGGGCGGGGGCATCGGGGCCCAGGTGCTGATGCAGCTCGGTGCCGACCTGGACGACATACGCAACTCGACGGTTGCCGCGATACGCGGCCAAAAGAGCGAGGAAGACAGGCTGGCCAACGCGGGAGGGGTCGAAAACAAGGCCGAGCCCTCCGTGTCGGCCATGCTCTCCCAGTTCGGCACCGACCTCACCCAGCTCGCCCTCCAGGGGAAGCTGGATCCGGTGATAGGAAGGGAGAACGAGAT
>JAFYIA010000001.1 GCA_017538865.1 Aeriscardovia sp.
ACAAGGACTCGCGCGAAGAATTTGAAAGGCGCTCCCACAAGCGCCTGATTGACGTCATAGATCCCACTCCTAAAGCCATAGATTCGTTGATGCGCATAGATCTACCTACGGATGTCAATATCGAGATCAAGCTGTAAAGGTCGAGGCATGCAGAGAAAAGCTTTATTAGGAACAAAGTTGGGCATGAGCCAACTGTGGGATGAACAGGGATACGTCATCCCCGTCACCCTGGTGGACGTGTCCACCAACGTAGTGACCGACATCAAGACCTCTGAAAAGAACGGCTACGACGCCATTCAGATAGGCTACGGGAGCATAAAGCCCGCAAAGGTGACAAAGCCTCTTGCCGGCCACTTCGAGAGGGCGGGAGTCACGCCCCGCCGCCACCTCGTGGAGTACAGGACCCCCGACGCCTCCGAATATCAGCTGGGCCAGGAGCTCGCCCCCGACACCTTCGAAGAAGGGGCGGTCGTGGACGTCATCGGCACCACCAAGGGCAAGGGCTTTGCCGGCACCATAAAGCGCTGGGGCTTCCGCTCCTACAGGAGGACCCACGGCTCCCACAAGAACGAAAGAAGGCCGGGATCCGTCGGCGCCTGCGCCACCCCCAGCCGCGTCTTCCGCGGGAAGAGAATGGCAGGGCGCATGGGCTCTGACAGGCAGACCATCCAGAACTTGAAGGTTGTGGAAGTCAACGCCGAAAAAGGATTCATAGCGATTAAGGGCGCTCTTCCGGGCTCCAAGGGATCTTTGGTGCTCATTCGCAGCGCTGTGAAGGGAGCCTAGGAATGGCAGATCTTTCAGTAGAGGTCACTAGCCCCGAAGGGGAGAAGGCGGGCTCCGTCACCCTCCCCGAGAGCGTGTTCGGCTTCGATTCCCAGACCGTGGTCGACCACATCCCCCTCATCCACCAGGTCGTCGTGGCGCACCTTGCCGCCCTCAGGCAGGGGACGCACGCGGTCAAGAGCCGCGGCACGGTCTCCGGAGGCGGGAAGAAGCCGTGGAGGCAGAAGGGCACCGGCCGCGCCCGCCAGGGCTCCATCCGCGCCCCCCAGTGGAAGGGCGGCGCCATAGCCTTCGGCCCCGTCCCCCGCGACTACTCCCAGAAGACCCCCAAGAAGATGAAGGCCCTCGCCCTCAAGTACGTCCTTTCCGACAGGGCTTCGGCGGGCGCCCTCCGCGTCTTGGGATCCTTCTCCTTCGACAAGCCTTCCACCAAGAAGGCCGCCGAGATTCTGGCCCCCATCGCGCAAGGATCCTTCTCCACCCTCGTCTTGACCTCCGATCAGCTCAACGAGTGGCTCTCGGTGCGCAACTTGGACTATATAAATCCGATCTTCGTAGATCAGATAAACACTTACGACGTCATCGTCGCCAAGAACCTCATCTTCTCCAAAGAGGCCATGGACCAGTTCATTGACAAGTGCAACGCCAAGAGCGCTGCGAAGGAGAGATAGCCGTGGAGAAACTGTATCAGGACGTGATAATCAGGCCGGTGGTCAGCGAGAAGAGCTATGCGAACTCCGACCGCAGGCAGTACACCTTCGTGATCCCGGAAAACGTCGGCAGGGTCGAAGTAAAGCAGGCCATTGAAAAGCTCTTCGACGTGAAGGTGGTGTCGGTCAACATCCTCCACCGCATGGGCAAAGTGAGGCGCCTGCCCAACAGGCACTTCGGCAGGAGGGCCAACGAAAAGAGGGCCATAGTCACCCTCGGCCCTGGCCAGCAACTTGATATATTTACTAACGGTAACTAGGTAGCCGAGAAAAAGGATTGATAAATTATGGCTATCCGCATTTATAAAGCGACAAGCGCTGGAAGGCGCAACGCGTCGGTGGAGGATTTCTCCAACCTCACCCGCCGCACCCCCGAGCCTTCCCTCGTGCGCCCTCTGCACTCCACCGGCGGCCGAAACAACTACGGCCGCATCACTTCCCGCCACCGCGGCGGAAGGGTGAAGAGGCAGTACAGGATTATTGATTTCCGCAGGTGGGACAAGGACGGCGTCCCCGGGCACGTCAGGGAAATAGAGTATGACCCCAACCGCTGCGCCCGCATAGCCCTCGTAGTCTTCGCCGACGGGGACAAGCGCTATATTCTCGCCCCCAAGGGGATAAAGCCCGGCGATCTCATCGAGACCGGCCCCAAGGCCGATATCAAGCCCGGAAACAACCTGCCCCTGGCCAACATCCCCACCGGCACCATCATCCATTCCATAGAGCTTCGCCCGCTGGGCGGGGCCAAGATTGCCAGGTCCGCCGGAGCCTCCGTGCAGCTTGTGGCCAAGGACGGCAAGTACGCCCAGCTCAGGATGCCCAGCGGAGAAGTGAGGAACGTGCTCGCCGCCTGCAGGGCGACGATAGGTGAAGTCGGAAACTCCGAGCACGCCAACATAGAGCTCGGCAAGGCCGGCCGCGCCCGCTGGATGGGCCACAGGCCCATCGTCCGCGGCGAATCCATGAATGCAGTGGACCACCCCCATGGCGGCCGCACGCGCGGCGGCAAGAATCCGCGCAGCCCGTGGGGCAAGGGAGAAGTGCGCACCAGAAGGCCGAAGAAGGCTTCCAGCAGGCTTATCGTGCGCCGCCGTCCGTCTGGTAAGAATCGCAAGTAGGGAAATCGAATGAGCAGTAGAAGCATTAAAAAGGGACCTTTTGTAGATGCTTGCCTACAAAAGAAGGTAGATGAGCAGAACGCCAACGG
>JAFYIA010000033.1 GCA_017538865.1 Aeriscardovia sp.
GGCGGAAGCGCTTCCGCGTATAAAGGGTTGCGAAGGAGAGGCTGAAGGGGGATCGGGCAGGGCGCTGAGCGGCACCCCTCCCACTTCAATATCTTTCAAATCCGATCCCCCGTCTATTGTCACTCCCTGTGAGGGGGAAAGGTAGAACTTCATGGAAGATCCCGAGGAGGGAAGGGAAGTCAAGAGCTGGAGCTCAAAGGAGTTTGCCACGCTCTTGGATGGCGCAAAGGCCGAGGTGGAAAGCGAAGCGAAAAGCTGCTGCATGGCCTTTCCTTCGGAATTTATAACCTTGAGGGAAAGATCGGGTCCCCTGTGCAAAACCACCGAAGTGGAATAAGGGGTTTTGTACCAGTTCCCCGTCATCGCGTTGTTGGTTGCGTACTGGATGTCTCCAACCTTGATCGTCACAGGGTTGTCTTCCACCGCGTCGCTGTTGAGTTCCACTTGGAAAGTGAAGGCGAATTGCTTTCCGGGCTCTATTCCTCCCAATTCCGGCGCCGTGCCCTGAGGGGAGGTGGCCGTGGCAGGCGCCATTCCAAAAGGCTCAACAGAATCTTCCAGCGCATCTCCCGGAATCGCCATAGCAAATGTCTTAGCGTCCGCTATCGGATAGTTGTCGTCATCCGTCAGAGGGATGTTTTGTATTTGTGCGGTGTAGTAGTAACCACCCTGGTCCGCCAGTTTAGAAAAGGAAATTCCTGCTATCTGCATGGGCTGGGCTGCCTTGTACCCCGCGCCGTCGTCCTGGCTATAGCTGCGATAGTTGATGGAAACCCCTTTCGCCACATCGACCATGATCCCCAACGAATGGGGATACCTAACAAGGGTAGGGGTGGGCATAGTGATCAGAGCCTACATCGTGATCCACTTGTTTATGGGATAGACGGTATTTTGCGTAACCAGGCCGTCGGAGTCCAGAATTTGGAGCTTGCTTTCCTTTTGCGTATTTTCCAGGCTGTATTTGTCCCTCTGATAGCTAGTGTCTACGGTAATTATCAGATTAGTGGAGGGGGAGGGCAGCGTAGTGTACCCGTCCGGATTTGTGTAGGACACCAGGGCGCGGTTATAAACCTGGGATACCCCGGAGTTCACAAAAGCCTGGAATGTGACGGCAAATTCGTCGCCGGCGGAAAGGTCTTTCGTCCGCCTTGCCTCCAAAGATTCGGTGGCAGGCTGCATCCCGTGGCTCTCTATGTAAGAAATGTCGCTCGCCGTCAAAGTAAAGGCGTTTGACCGGGCGTTCCCATTGCCTTGGAGCCAGTCCCCGCTCTGCGAGCTTTTTACCTGGCAACCGGAAGGGAGATCTTTGCAGGGGATTCCGGCGACTTCAAAAGAATTTCCCACGCTCAATCCCGCGGAGGGGTAGTTCTCAAAAATAAAATTCAAATATTGCCTCTTCATGGCGGATACGTCGGGCAATTTCGTTTCAACCTGTATGGTGAACTTTTCTTGGGGCTTGAAAGAGGAGGGGAAGTCCTCCCTGGCGAACGAGGCCGAGTAAGGCGAGTAAGGCGTGAGGGCTTGCGTGATTTTCGGATCTGCCCGCTCTTTCCATAGGAGCTGCTGGCTGACTAGGGCCTGGGGGCGTATCGTTGTTCTTTTCAGTAGTAACGGTCTGGTCCGAAGATCTGTCGCGGCCTAAAAAGATTCTGGAGGTCAGGGTATTTTTTGCAGTGGCCTGGGCGTTAAGCATGGCTTCAAACGTCAGGGTAAATTCCCCTCCGCGACTTATGCCGGTTTTCGATGCCTACTGGGAAGACGTGCTTGCAGGGGCGTACCCGTGGTTTCCAATATAGGAATAAGAATCCTTCGTTAGGGAAACCTTGAAAAAGTTGCCGCCTCCGCCTTTTGAGGATTGGGGTTCCCCCTTCGTATCCAATTTGGCTCCCGGGATCTCGCTGATGGGGATTCCTGCCACTTCCAAGGGCTGGGTCAGGACGGAAGACAAGTCGGAATCTTTATCTTGGACTTGGACGGTAAAGCCTTCTGAAGGCACGTCGACTTCAAAAGTAAGATCGGAAGAGTGGGCGGGAAGCGAAATTTCAACTTGAAAAGCAAGCGCCTGATGCCACCACGAGCTGGCACTAAATCCTGCCTGAAGGCCATTTTTTAAAACCTGGAAACCGTTTTAATTTCGGCATCTGCCCACGCAGGCGCGTTGGGAAGCACCAAGAGGCAAAAGGCTGACAGGGCTGCAACTAACGCCAAAGGCAATTTCAGTCTCTTCTTCTGGTACATAAATTATTCCCCAAGAATACAAATAAGGCATTTTAGGATGCGCTTCTAGATTTAAAATTTTAGTATGCAAGTCAAAGCTGATAAAACCTACAGAGCCCAAGACGACTTTTACCGTTTCATAAACCACGAGTGGCTGGACACCTATACCCTTCCGCCCGACAAATCCCGCTTCGGCACTTTCGACAAGCTCGCCGAACAGAGCGACGAAGACATACACGCCATACTCGAAGATCCTGCCAACAAGGACCTCAAGTCTGCGGTCCTTTATAGAAAGTTCATGGATCAGGCGGCGCTCGAAGCGAAGGGTACGGAGCCTATAGCGGATTCCATAGAGGAGATCAAAGGCGCAAAGTCCATGGAAGACCTCCTCAAGGCCATGGCTCCTCTGGATTCCCTCCTTGACCTCCCCTTCGAGGTCATGGTCTTTGCAGATCCCAAAGACCCCGAGATGAACGCCGTACACATTATGCAGGGCGGAATTGGACTTCCTGACGAGTCCTACTACAGGGAGCCCCGCTACGCCAAAGTAGTTGAGGCCTATCAGAAGATGCTTTCTTCGCTCTTCACTCTGATAGGGGAAGAAGACCCCGAAGGGAAGGCGAAGGCCGTGGTGGACCTTGAAACCAAGATCGCCCACTTCCACTGGGATTCCGTACAGGTTCGAGACGACATCAAAACCTACAACCCCATGACGAGGGACGAATTTGCAGACAGGCTTTCCAACTTCAACGTCCCAGACTGGGTTTCCTTCGTGCAGGCCGCCTACGAAACGCATGAAATTTCCAAGAGCGTGCCCGTGAATTTCCAAAGCGCCATAGAAAAGGTGATAGTCCACGAGCCCTCCTTCCTCGACGGGCTCAACGGGCTCTGGAAGGAAGAGGGAGTGGAAACGTGGAAGGCATGGGCCTTGGCCAGGCTCCTAACCAACTCCGCTTCCTTCCTCACCAAGGCCTTCGACGAGGCCTCCTTCGACTTCTACGGCAAGGTCCTCAAAGGCCAGCCCGCACAGAAAGACAGGTGGAAGCGGGCGGTGTCCCTCGTGAACTCCGTGAGCGGGGAGGAAGTGGGCAAGATCTACGTCCAGCTCCACTTCCCCGCCTCCTCCAAAGAGCAAGTAAAAGAGCTCGTAGGGAACCTCCTCGAAGCCTACAAGATTTCCATTTCAAATAGCACCTGGCTGGGAGAAGAGACCAAAGGCCGCGCTTTGGACAAGCTCGCCCTCTTCACCCCCATGATCGGATACCCCGAAGAGTGGAAGGACTACTCGGCCCTGGAGGTGGACGACTCAAAGGACCTCATGGACAACATGCGCTCTTCCTACCTCTTCATGGCGGCCAAGGAGTTCGCCAAGGCCGGCAAGAAGGTCGACAAAGGCGAGTGGGAGATGAACCCGCAGACCGTGAACGCGTACTACGAGCCCACCTTGAACGAGATAGTGTTCCCGGCGGCCATACTCCAAGATCCCTTCTTCAGCCCGGACCGACCCAAGAGCGCGAACTTCGGAGGGATCGGCTGCGTCATAGGGCACGAAATCGGACACGGCTTCGATGACCAGGGAAGCTGCTACGACGGGCATGGCCGCCTTGAAAACTGGTGGACCGATGAAGACAGGAAGAACTTCAAGGCCCTCACACAAAAGCTGATAGACCAGTACAACAAGCTCGTCCCCCTGCAGCTGGAAGAAGAGTATGCCAAAGAAGGCAAGGCCGACCAGGCTCCGCACGTCAATGGAGCCATGACGATAGGAGAGAACATAGGGGATCTTTCCGGAGTCGACATCTCCCTCAAGGCTCTGGCCCTCCACCACGGCCTCAAGGTCGACACCTTGGACGATCTCAAGGCTTCCATTAAGGAAATGGGCGAGGCGGAGGCCAAGTTGTTCTTCTCCACCTATGCCCTGATTTGGAGGATGAAGATCAGGGACGCTTTCGCAGAGCAGCTCTTGGCTATAGATCCCCATTCCCCCGCAGAATTTAGGACCAACCAGATCCTCAAGAACGTGGACGCTTTCGACGCCACCTATGACGTGAAGCCCGGGGACGGCATGTGGCTCGATCCCGACGACAGGGTGAGGATTTGGTAAAACTTGAGAATGTATACACGTCTGTGTATATTTTTCTCAAGGAGGGGATGTAGCTCAGTCGGTTAGAGCGGCGAACCCATAATTCGTTGGTCCGGGGTTCAAGTCCCTGCATCCCCACTTTTCCCCGCTTTTGTGCGGGGTTTTTGTTTTCCGTCGCGCCTTCTGCCGGTGTAGGCCTGATTTGATTTAATTTACAAGGTTTTATGAAGTGGTATAGTTCCAGAGTTAATCGCCGACGGTTCCAAAACCGTATGAGAAGAGGCGAAGAGGCCTCGTAAAGGCTGAAAAAGCGGGGAAGCGCATGGGGGAGAGCAGGATTGAAAATGTGGAAGGGGAGGTTTTCCCCTTTTCCTTCAGCCTCGACAAAATTCGGCGCGAAGACGCCGCCCTGTACTCCGAGCTTTTGAAAATCCTGCTTTCCGATAGATCCCGCAAGAGAAACATCATCTGGGCCACTGACGCCTATGAAGGGCATGACTGGGGGAACCCAATCTGCCAGAATGCGGTTTCAGCCATCCGTCCGCGGGCTTTCAAAGAGGATGCAGAAAAACAAGCCAGGGTGAAGACGCATGCGGAGGTATTCACCCCGTTTGAGGTTGTTTCCCGGATGACGAAGGTCCTCTGGGAAGATCCCGAGGGACATGACAAGACTTATCTTGAAATCTCCTGCGGGGAAGCGCCTTTTATCACCTCGCGCTATGACGCCGCCACGGGCACTCCCGTTCCTTTGCAGGATCGCGTTGGGATTTTGGATAGAAAGCTCCAGGAAGCCGACAAATCGGCCGAAGATGACGAAGATTGGATGGAGCGTGCCGAGGCCGCGCTAAAGTCGGTCTACGGCTACGAGTTTCAGGGCGACAGCCTTTTCATAGCCCGCGCCAACGTCTTGGACGCCTTCCTTGAGAACTTTGAAGCACGGTTCTGCAGGGTTTGCGATCGCGATCTCCTCCTCAAGGAAGCCAATGTAGTTTCGTGGAACTTCTGGCAGATGGACGGAAGGACCCAGTCCCCTCCTGTAAGAGGAAGGACAAGGTCAGTAAATGATCTCTTCAACGATAATCCGCCGTGCAGAATCCGATTTTGGGACCAGTCGAGATCGACGCCATTCAGCAATATAAGGCTGGAAGAAAGGAGAGGCATGAAGCGGTTTTACGCAGTGATAGGCAATCCGCCTTATCAAAGTGCCGAAAAGGAAAGTGGGGCGAATTTCCATGCTTCCATTTATCCGCAATTTATGGAACAAGCGTATCAAGTTGCGGATAAGGTAGAACTTATTACCCCTGCGCGTTTTCTGAGCGGAGCCGGGAGGGTAGACAGGAAGTGGAGCCAAAAAATCCTGAAGGATCCCCATTTTTCCGTACTTTACCGTGAACAGGATTCCAAAAAAGTCTTCCCCAATATCGATCTGAAGGGGGGGGTGTGCATTTCTCTTTGGGATAGGAAACAAGTCCACGATCTCCAAAAGTCTTTAACGCAGTTTCCCGAGTTAAATTCCATAGAGAAAAAAGTAAGCGCATTTCCTACCCAATCCCTCATGGACTTTGTAAGGCCCGATTACCACTATTCGGAAAAAATGGGGGAAGAAATCCCATGGGCTTTCCCCTATATAAGCTCTTCCGGCCAAGAACGAAGAATTACTACAAATAGCTTTAAAACCCAAAGAGAAAAGTTAAACGGCACCATCTTTTTCGATCCAAAACCAGAAGATAAAGGGGAATGGGTACAAATACTGGGTCTGGACGATAAGAATAAGCGCACATACAAATATGTAAAACGGGATTATATAAGGGATGCAGATCAAGGCGATCTTGCAAAATGGAAGGTTTTCGTCCCAAAATCCAACGGCTCAGGCGCTATCGGAGAAATTTTATCTACTCCGCTAATCGGCCAGCCGCTAATCGGCCAGCCGCTAATCGGCCATACCAGGACTTTCTTAAGTATCGGCTCCTTCGACACCGAAGCGGAAGCCGAGGCGTGCCTGAAATACATAAAGAGTAAATTTGCCAGGGCAATGCTGGGGATCTTGAAGGTGACCCAGGATAACCCTAAGGACACATGGAAATACGTCCCCTGGCAGGACTTTTCGCCTTCCTCCGACATTGACTGGGCTCAATCAATTCCCGACATCGATCGCCAGCTCTACCAAAAGTACGGGCTGAATGAAGAAGAAATCGCATTCATCGAGAGCAACGTGAAGGAGATGAAGTAATGGAAAAAACAGGCAAGGTCTCGAAGTATGTGGAGCCTTATAAACCTTGCGATCCAAGAATCTACGCTTACACCATTCCCGATTACCCCAAGTTGGAGGGCCGGACAAAAATCGGGTATACCGAGCAAAAGGTCGAGGAGAGAATCAGAGAGCAGGTCTTTACCGCAAACGTGGAAGCCGAGCTAAAGTGGGATCTCCCCGCCGTTTACGATGATGGGGCAATCTTCAACCAGGATCATGGGTTCCATGAGTACCTCGAAAGGCTGGGATATGATAGGAGGCCCCATGAAAACGGCAAACCCTCAGAATGGTTCAAAATTTCCCCAAGCGAGGCGAAACAGCGCCTTTACGAGTTCAAGGAAAACCACGGAATTCTGAAGGATGACCCGTCAGCGGCGCCCTTTCCGCCGCTTAGAGAAGA
>JAFYIA010000002.1 GCA_017538865.1 Aeriscardovia sp.
AGAATTTGTTAAGTTGGAAAATTTAACAAAACAGATAAACGAGTCCGATTTCTACGATGAAGTCTGACACAAGATAATTGTACTAAATTGCCGGGCTTTGAAAGGAACAAAAAAGGCGCGCACCTTGGCGCGCGCCATCAGATCAATTCTGATCTAGTTTTCGTCGTCATACCGATCGTGGGAGATGTGCCTATGGGGGCGCGTCATCCTTTCATCCCTGTCTTGCCTGTACTGTGTGTAAAGGTTGTTGTCGGCAGGGAAGTCCCCGAAACGAGACGAGCTGCGTCCGCCGTAGCGGCTCTGGGAATGATCCCTGGGCTGGTAGGAATGGCGGTCCTGGGAACCCCTGTCAAAGCCGCCGGAATACCTGTTGCCGTACTCACGGTTTTCCCTCTGATCCCCGCGGTCATAGAAGCGTCCCCTCGGCTCCCTGTAGGAGTTGAAATCTTCCCTGTTGCTGGAGAATCTGGGTTGACGGCGGAAAGGCCTCTGGGACTCGCGGTACTCATAGGCATCCTGATACCGGCCGGAATCCCTGCCGCCCCTAAACCTGGCAGCAGAAGAAGAATCGGGAAGGGTGAGGGTCACTCGGCCGTGGGCGTCTATGCTCTTGACTTCAACTTCGATCTTCTCCCCTTCGTGGAAGAGGTCATCAATGCTGTCCTTTCCGTTCAGCATATGTCCGATCTGGGAGATGTGAAGGAGGCCGTCCAGGCCGGGGGCGAGATTTACAAATATCCCAAAACTCGTAACCCTTGTAATTTCGCCTTCGAGAACTTCTCCTACTTCGGGCAGCTTGGAGCTTACGATGCTCTCTATGGCGTCATAAGCCTTCTTCCCTTCGGCAGCGTCTTGGGCGGAGATGTAAATCGTGCCGTCCTTTTCGATTGTTATCTCGCAGTTGTAGTCAGACTGGAACTGGTTAATGTTCTTGCCGCGGGCCCCTATCACTTCTCCGATTTTGTCTTCGGGGACGTGAAGGGTAAGGATTACAGGCACAAGCTCGCTGAGCTCTGCCGGTTCTTCAATGCACTCTTCCATGACGGACAGGATTTCCAGTCTTGCTTTCTTGGCCTGGTAAAGCGCGGAGGAGAGCACGTCTTCGGGAACGGCGTCGAGCTTAGTGTCGAGCTGAAGCGCCGTCAGGAAGTCGGAAGTCCCGGCTACCTTGAAGTCCATGTCTCCGAAAGCGTCTTCAATTCCCAAGATATCGGTCAAGATCTTGTAAGAGGCCTTGTTTCCGACCTTTCCTGATACGAGCCCCATGGCCACCCCGGCTACGGAAGCCTTGATCGGCACCCCCGCATCCAGCATGGAAAGGGTAGAGGCGCACACCGACCCCATAGAGGTAGATCCGTTAGATCCTATAGCCTCGGAAACCTGCCTTATGGCATAGGGGAACTCATCCTCTCCAGGAAGGACGGGCGCAAGGGCTTTCCTTACGAGGGCCCCGTGGCCTATCTCCCTGCGCTTGGGGGACCCGAGATGCCCCGTCTCCCCGGTAGAGAAGGGAGGCATATTGTACTGGTGAATGAAGCTGCGCGACTCGGTCCCGGAAATGGAATCCAGCTGCTGGGCCATGCGGAGGCTGCCCAGGGTCGTCACTCCCAAAACCTGGGTCTCCCCCCTTTGGAAGAGCGCGGATCCGTGGGTCCTGGGGATCACGTCAATTTCGGCAGTGATTGAGCGCAGGTCTTCTAGGCCTCGTCCATCTACCCTTTCTCCGCCTTTCAGAATGTGATCCCTCAGGATTCCCTTTTGAATCTCTTTAATGGAGGCATCTATCTGACGCTCTTTCTCCTCTGCGGGCATGTCTTCAAACGCCTCAGACATTTCTGCGTGGACATGTTCCACGATCTCGTTCAGCCTCTCGCGCCTGTCGAGCTTTCCGGGAATCAGAAGCGCTTCATCGAGATCTCTGGAGCAAATCTTGCTGACCTGCTTGTATATCCGTTCTTCGTACTCAGGGAAGAGCACGACTTCCTTACGGCCTTTTCCGGCTTTGCGCTTGAGCTCTAGCTGAGCCTCGCAGAGCATCTGTATGAAGGGCTTGGCAAGTTCTATGCTCTCGGCCACCAGATCTTCGTCCGGCTTGGGCTGGTTCTCGTTATGTATGAGGTTCCATGCATCCTTGCCGGCCGCAGCTTCAATGGTGGTTACGGTGACCTGTCCCTTGTCTGTGAGCCTTCCGGCTAAGATCAGTTCGAATACCGCCCTCTTCCTCTCGGAAAGGCGCGGGAAGGCCAGCCACTCTCCATCGACCAGTGCAAGCCTGACGGCTCCTACGGGGCCTCTGAAGGGCAATCCGGCTATGCAGGTCGAGGCGGATGCGGCGTTTAGGGAGAGGATGTCGTAAGAATCTTCCGGATCGACGGACAGCACCGTGTCTATGATCTGGAGTTCATTTCTGAGTGTGTGCGGGAAGAGGGGGCGCAGGGACCTGTCTATGAGCCTGCACACCAGTATGGCTTCTTCCGAGGGCTTCCCTTCCCTCCTGAATACGGACCCGGGTATCTGCCCGCAGGCATACATCTTTTCAACTACATCTACGGTAAGCGGGAGGAAGTCGCACTTCTCCTTCGGAAGGCTTCCCACGGTGGTGGTGGAAAGAACCATGGACTTGTCGTCTAGGTAGGCCACCACAGACCCATCGGCCTGCTGGGCCAAAGAGCCCGCTTCGAGCCTTAGGACCCTCTTTCCGTACTTGCCGTTGTCTATCACGGCTTCAACGGCTACGACCTTGCCGTTATCTTTCACAACTGCTCCTTACTTCGTCTCGGATTTCCGAGCCCGAATAGTGAAAACATGCAATCTAGTGGCGCAGGCCAAGACGCCCTATAAGGACGCGGTAACGGTTGATGTCTTCCTTCTTCAGATAGGCCAGAAGGCGCCTGCGCTTTCCAATCATCAGCAGCAAACCGCGCTGGGAGTGATAGTCGTGCTTGTTTGCCTTCATATGCTCAGTCAGATTTACGATCCTCTTGGTCAGTAGGGCGATTTGGACTTCGGGCGAACCTGTGTCACCCTCGTGAGTTGCGTATTCGGTGATTATTTCTTGCTTTGACTGGTCAACGAGTGCCACAATGTCTCCTTAAAATCTAGTTTTGCGATGCCGGTCCCCATTTATGGCCGGCTCTCTCTATTCGCAGACGATACACGCCGGTTTCATGATATCAATTAAGAATAACAATCAGATGTTTGTGGGCGGCACAAATCCGAAAAGGACGACGAGGCAGATGAGGATAAGCTCGCAGACCAAGAAGAACGCGCAGGCTGACCATCCTTTGAGGAGCAAAGAAAATCGGGAGCTTTTTTTAGCGAAAATCAGAAGGACCATGAAGACTACGGCAAATATGAACATGCCGAGGACGGCCGTTATTATGCCCACATTCAGCGCATTCGGAAAGAGGCTATAACGTTTGTAGATGACGTAAGTGGCGTACCAAAAGTTGCTCTTTAAAAGCGAAGATCCTGACAAAAACTGCACTGCGCAGTAAAGGACTAGAGCCGAGAGAAGCCACCAGACTTTCTTTTTAAAGACCAGCGCCCCGCCCAGACAAATGAAAATCGCCGTGACTATGAGCCAGCCTGCTACGGCCCAGCCCATGGGGGAAATCTGCCTGAAGAACACTACTAGATCGGAGGTGCACATTATGGCCATCCTCCGGCCGATCCAATAGGGGACGATTGTCACCGCCAAAAGCAGGATAATTGTAGAAATTACCTTTAGCTTTGTGTGCTTGGAATTGGCCTTTTCGGGCAAAGAAATGGGATCCGGAGAGATGTTTTGCCCGCTCTCTTCAGATCCCATAAAAATCTCCAAAAATTACTTCGTCGGCTGCATCCCGTTGTAGAAGGGGAGCACGGTGGGCTCGGTGGCGAAGGCCGCCTTCTGCTCGTCGGTGAGGTACTTCTTGTTCACCACGACTTCGTAGGTATACTCCTCGAACCAGGCCTGGCTCATGA
>JAFYIA010000034.1 GCA_017538865.1 Aeriscardovia sp.
ATTCACGGATGGCAGAGAGTCTCTTTTCCGCCACCTCCTTGAGCATCTTGTCCCTCTTATACATAAGGAAGGCATAGGCTGTACGATTGGACCTGCCCACCCTGCCCCTGAGCTGGTGGAGCTGGGCCAGGCCGAAGCAGTCCGACCTCTCCACTATCAGGGTGTTTGCAGAGGGGATGTCGAGGCCGGTCTCGATTATCGAGGTCGACACCAGCACGTCTATCCTCCCCTTCCAGAAGTCATTTATGACCCTGTCGAGCTTGGCGGGGGGCATCCTTCCGTCCGCCACTTCCACCCGGCACCCGGGGACGAGCGACAAAATCCTGGCCGCGGCCGAATCCAGATCTTCTATCCTCCCGCACACGTAAAACACCTGTCCGGACCTCAAAAGCTCCCTGGAGACGGCCGCGGCCACGAGGTCCTCCCTCCACTCGCCCACGTAAGTCAAGACGTCCATCCTGTCTTCGGGAGGGGTGGTGAGGGTGGAAACTTCCCTCACTCCCACCAGGCTCATTTCCAAGGTCCTGGGAATCGGGGTGGCCGAAAGGGAGAGGACGTCCACCTCCGGCTTCAGCTTTTTTAAAAACTCCTTGTCCTTCACCCCGAACCTCTGTTCCTCGTCCACTATGACCAGGCCCAGATCCTTGAAGGAAACGGAAGGGGAAAGGATTTTTTGGGTACCTATCAAAACGTCGACATCCCCCGAGGCGACCCCCTCGCAGATGCCCCGAGATTCCTTGGCCGTCCTGAAGCGGGACAGACCCTCCACCCTTACCCCGAAGGGGGAGAAGCGCGCGCGGAAAGTGTCGAGGTGCTGCTCGGTCAAAAGGGTCGTAGGGGCGAGGATCGCAACCTGCTTCCCCCCCTCCACAGCCTTGAAGGCGGCGCGCATGGCGATTTCGGTCTTTCCAAACCCCACGTCCCCGGTGATGAGCCTGTCCATAGGGAAGGGGGCCTCCAGATCCCTTTTGACTTCCTCTATCGCCTTCAGCTGGTCCGGGGTCTCCCTGTAGGGGAAGGCCGCCTCCATCTCGCGCTGCCTAGGGCCGTCGGCCGGAAAGGCGTGCCCTTCAAGCCTGCCCCTTTGGCAGTAGAGCTTTACAAGCTCTTGGGAAACTTCCGCGGCGTGCTGCCTTGCCTTGGATCTCGTCGACTTCCACGCTGGCGATCCCAGGCGGTCGAGCTTCGGCGTATCGGATCCCAGGTACCGGCTCACTTGGGAGAGCTGGGAAGCGGGCAGGTAGAGCATGTCCGCCCCCCTCCCGGAAGAGGAAGCGTATTCCAGGGCCACATAATCCGCCGCCGCGCCTCCCTCCTCCCTCTTTTCCAGGCCGACGAACCTGCCTATCCCGAACTGGAGGTGCACCACGAAGTCGCCAGGCTTGAGGTCCGGGATGTCCACGCTCTTTTCCCTGAAGGAGATTTTTCCGGAAGGCGCGAGGCTGGATTTTCCGAAAAGGTCGTTTTCCGTGATCAGGGCGAATCTCGATTCCAAGTCCTCAAACCCCTCTTCCATGGCGGAGGAGGCGGCAATGAGCGGAAGGGAGGGGAAGCGGGAGCAGATCTTTTCCGAGGCCCCTCCTTGGGAAGAGATGACCACTTTGAACCCGGGAAGGTCCAGGGCCCTCTCCGCCTCTTCTTTTTCCCCGAGGCACTTGGGCGCGGGGATGATCGGAGGGGCCGGGGCGTTTTCGGCGAAGACAGCATCTTCTGCCCCAAGCTCTCTTTCGAGATCCTCAAAGCTGGAAAAGCCCGCGCCCGAAAATCCGGAAGAGAGCCGCCCCGCACCCTTTTGGGCTTCCAAAAACTTCTCAGAGGCCTCTTTTAGCAGCGCTGCCGTCTGCTCCATGGAGGAGGAGTTTGAAAAGAGGAAGAGGCGTCCCCTGAGGAGCCTTGCGAGGGGGGTCAGCGGAACTAGGAAGGATTCTACGGCCTCCATCCCTCCCGCATACCTGCCCTCCGCAATCTTTTCAAAGAGCTTTCCGAAGGACGGGCGGCTCGAAAGCTCTGCGGCGCCTTCTTTGACTTCCTCGGTTATCAAAAATCCGTGGCAGGGCCCCAGATGGCACTCTTCCACTTCTTCGAAGGTGCGTTGGGAAAGGACGGAAAACTTCTTCACCTTCCCTATCTTCCCGCCGTCCCAAAAGATCCTCACGGGGTTGTCCATGTTGGGGGGGAAGACGTCAAGGATATGCTCCCTGGACGCCGACTCCCCCCTCAGGGACACCGCTTCCACTTTGCGGTACCCCAGGAACTGCAGGCGGCCCTCCAGCTCCTTTTGCCCGATTTCTTCCCCTGCGCGTATGAAAAGCGGCGGCTCTTCAAAGAGGGAGGAGACGGGTTGGAGGAGGGATCTGAGGGCGCAGACGAGGAGCTTCACCCTTCCCCACCCCTCCTTTTCCTCGGGGAAGCGGAGGCGCCGAAGGACCCTGTACCTTTCGGCCAGGGTCTGGGGCCTGGGGGAAAGCTGCTCATAGGGCAGGGTCTCGGGCGTGGGGAGGAGCGCCACCTCTTCCGCGTCCCCCTCCCACCAGTCGAGGCAGGACCTATACGCTTTCTCGGCTTCCCCGGGGGTGGGGAGGACGAGCACGGCTTCCCGCTCCGCCATGCAGCTTGCAGGGATCAGGGCGGGGGAGGGGAAGCTAGTGTGCAGGGGGCCGCGGGCCCCGAGGAGGCACCTGAAGGCGGGGCCGCCTTCCAGATCTTTTTTGAAGATCGCCAAACTACCTGGCATTGAATCTTTCCTGAGTTTTAGCGAGGCCTTCGGAGATGATGGATTCTACCGCCTCAATCGCCCTCGCCTCGCCTTCGGCCATTTTTTCCTTCTCTTCCGGCGAGAACTTCCCGAGGACCCATGAAATGGATCCCCCGGGGCGCGAGGGGCGGCCTATCCCGATCCTTACCCTGTAGTAGGAGGGCGTTCCAAGGTAGGAGTCTATGGACTTTATCCCGTTGTGGCCCGCGGCCGATCCCCCGAGCTTCACCTTCACCCTCCCCACTTCCAAATCCATGTCGTCGTGCACGACTATGAGGCGGGAGGGATCGATGTTGTAGTAAGAGATCATGGACTGCACGCTCGCCCCGGAGGAGTTCATGTATGTCAGGGGCTTGTCCAAAAAGATTTTCGGCCCCCCCTCCTTAAAAATCCTCGCGATGGAGGAAAGCTTGGAATCTTTGAAAGATTCCCCCGCCTCCTCCGCCATGAGGTCGAGAGTTGCAAACCCCGCATTGTGGCGCGTCGAATCGTAGCGGGGCTCCGGGTTTCCCAGCCCCGCTACCAGCCAAATATCGTTTTCGCTCATACGTTGAACCGGAATTCGACCACATCCCCTTCCTGCATCACGTAGTCCTTCCCTTCGATCCTCACCTTTCCTTCCTTCCTCGCGTTTTCATAGCTCCCGGCCTCCAAAAGGTCGTCGCAGGAAACTACGCTCGCCTTGATGAAGCCTTTTTCAAAGTCGGAGTGTATGACGCCCGCGGCTTCCGGGGCGCGACTCCCCTTCTTTATGGTCCACGCCCTCACCTCTTTGGGGCCGGCCGTGAGGAAGGTCTGGAGGCCGAGAAGCGAAAAGCCCGCGGAAGCGAGCTTGTCCAAGCCGGACTGGTCCAAAAACTCCGCAGCCTCCTCGTCGGGAAGCTGGGACACCTCCCTCTCCAGCTCCGCGTTTAAAAATATCGCCGGGGCGGGGGCGACAAAGTCGGAAAGGTCCTTTTTGAGGGCTTCGTCTTCCAGTGAGGCGTCGTCCGCATTGAAGACATAAATGAAGGGCTTTAAGGTCAAAAGGTTCACGCCTTTCAAAAGCTCGTAGTCTATCCCTTTTGCACAGTCTGAGAGGATCTTGCCCTCTTTGAGCGCCTCATAGACTTTTTCCATCTCTTCTAGCTTCTTTTTGTCCTCCTTCCCGCCTTTCACGTCCTTTTCGATCTTGGGGAGCATCTTTTCGAGGACCTGCATGTCCGAAAGGATGAGCTCGGTATTGATGGTCTCTATGTCGCTTTTGGGATCGACCCTGTTTTCAACATGCACTATGTCGTCGTCTTTAAAGACCCTCACGACTTCACAGATGGCGTCGGCTTCGCGGATATGGGAGAGGAACTGGTTTCCGAGCCCCTCCCCCTTGTAGGCTCCCTTCACAATGCCTGCGATGTCTACAAACTTCACAGTGGCGGGGATCAGGGTTTCGGTCCCTACCAGTTTGGCGAGCTTGGGGAGCCTTTCATCTTTCAGGGGCACCACCCCCACATTGGGATCTATCGTGGCGAAGGGGTAGTTGGCGGCCAGGGCGTTGTTTTTGGTAAGGGCGTTGAACAGCGTGCTCTTGCCCACGTTGGGAAGGCCTACTATTCCTATAGTTAAACTCATATACTAAAGTCTAATATTCCGCTTATTTCACCTGAAAGGGGCGAAAAGGAAATGAAATCCAAGGTGGTAGTGGTAACCGGGGCCTCCAGCGGCATAGGGGAAGCGACCGCAAAGCTCTTGGCGGAGAAGGGGCATAAGCTCGTTTTGTGCGCCAGGCGCGAGGAAAAGCTTAGGGAAGTGGCATCCTCGATACGGGAGAAGGGCGGGGAAGCCATCTTCCTCAGGGCCGACGTCACCGACATAATGCAGATGGAAGAAGTGGCGCAGGCCGCCCTGGCCGAGTTCGGCAGGATTGACGTGTGGGTAAACAACGCCGGGCTCATGCCGGTTTCCGAAATCATCAAGGACAAGGTGGACGAGTGGGACAGGATGGTGGACGTGAACGTAAAGGGCGTCCTCTACGGCGTCCACGCCTGCCTGAAGATCATGAGGGAGCAAGGGGAAGGCCACATCATCAACATGGGCTCCGTCGCAGGGCACGTGTCCAACCCCGCTTCAGCCGTATACTCCGCCACGAAGTTCGCCGTCCGGGCTCTGAGCGACGCCTTGAGGAAGGAGGAGGCACAGGCCAAGAGCGGGGTCAGGGTCACCCTGATCGCCCCCGGAGCCGTAGACACCGAGCTTCTCAGCACCATAACCGATCCGGATGCGCGCAGGGAGGATGAGGAGTTTTACGCTTCCACGGCCATTCCTGCCTTGGACGTAGCCAAGTGCGTCGATTTTGCAATCGACCTGCCTGCCGAGGCATGCGTAGATGAGCTGGTTTTAAGGCCCACTCTCCAAGTGCATTAGTACCTAGCGATCTTAGCTAGGCGCCATGTTTCTTAGAAACTTATTTGAAATCTTTTAAATTCTTGGATGTCTTACGAAGGTCGAATTCTCCTGCTCTGTATGCAACTCCAATTGAAATATGTTGACAAAGAATCTTTGTCGTACTGGAAAATTTCTCATTTTTAGCGTCGTTATTAAATAAAAACTGTCCCTCTTATACAACTGCCAAGCCACTTATTATAGGAATGAGGGATAAAAAACCTTTATTTCTTTTAACTCAACCTACGTTCCAGCCTGTCGGAGGAACGGAGGTTCCGATAACAAATAACCATTCTCCCTGCTGTTCGCCACCAGAATAAGAGGCGTAAAGTTTTGTACCGTCCTTCATACTCCAGCTCAATGTTGTAGGATTTGGATCGGACGATTCGTCAGTAGAGGCATAATTATTAATAGCAGATTGTAT
Source organism: Aeriscardovia sp. (assembly GCA_017538865.1). GTDB lineage: Bacteria > Actinomycetota > Actinomycetes > Actinomycetales > Bifidobacteriaceae > RGIG1476. Next base: position 5,598 of record JAFYIA010000034.1, read on the forward strand.
ATTGGTCTGTATTGTATTTGGCATATCACTGTGCTGTGCTAGGCATGTAAGTACAGGACCCCAATTGGAACTTCCTGCTAGGCTTAATGCGTCAGAGGATGTTGTAGTACTTACTTGCATGCTGTTGCTATCTCCTCCAACGGCAGAACACTGCGTATAAGTGTTTTGAAGCGTTGTTAAAGCATCGCTCACCTGAGTTGCTGGGAAAACAGGAATAGAAGATCCAGAACTTTGCGAAGTCTCGGGCTTAGTGTTAAAAGTCACTGACCAGGCATTATTGCCTTGTCCAGGGGCGTAATAGGCGTATATCTTAGATTTATCGCTAAAAATCCAACTCATTGCTTGCCCATTTGGAGAATTGGCACTTCCATTGCTGTAATCTACAGCAGCTTGATCTACGAGAGACTTCAATTGTGTTTCTACAGTAGAGGGCATAAATGTATTAAAGGCAACACAGGAAAGTACCGAACCCCAGTGGGCAGTTCCTGAGACATTAAAACCCGCAGCAAGTAGTGGGGTAAATGTAGGGCTGTCAGAATTATTGGAAGTATCTCCTGATGGATCGCATATATTAGAAGTTGCATTAAAGCTTGAATATGCTGTTGTAATTGTCGAACTTGAGCCTGCATTGTTCTGTGATGCTTGGGACGAAGAAGCGCTAGATGAGGCGGTAGAGGATGGAGAATTCTGAGCACTACTACTGCTTGAGGTAGATGAGGGTTGGGAACTATTAGTTGATGAATCTGTACTGCTCCCTATTTGACTTGAAGGCGTAGAGGCATGAGAGGTAATGACTGTTCTGGCAATCCCGCAGCCTAGACCTATCAGGGCTAGTACCGATATCACTATTGCAACAGCTAAGTAACTTCCAGCGAGCCTTCCTTTAGGAGGCTGGACTTTTACTGCTTCTGAGGCAGAACCGTTAGAAGTGGGAGAGGAATTTCCATTAGTTGCCTTAGTTTCTGCTTTCTCCTTAGGTGTATTTTCGTCAGCAGCGGGAACGAGTTCCTTTTTTTCTACATCTGAGGATTTAGGTTGTTCTTGATTCTCTTGGCAATCTGGGCTTCCCTCTGGCTCTTTATGTGAATCGTCGCCTTCCTGAGATTCGTCATTCTTATGCATTTTTATACTGATTCCTTACTTATTTCGAATTTGTATTACTTTTTTAGTTTCTAGTCGTCTCTGCGCATGATATTTGTGAAGAGATTAACTGCTTCCAAAGTAACCATGGTCTTTGCGGCTTTCTCCGTAGCACGTTGCGAGGCTTCAGTTCTAAGTTGCGATTGAAGCTGTGCCTTTTGCATATCCTCCATATGCCTGCGATGAGCCTCAATATCCCACTCATCGGCTGCTTCGGCAAAACTATGAGCCCTGTTCTGATCGAGCATGTCTATCATGTAATCCATTGCTTCAAATGAAGAATATTTCTCTGGAACAAGTAAGTGAATTTTGTCTTCGATTGGTTCTAGTTCTGCTACCTCCGATTTTATCTTTGTAACTTCGCCCTCATCTTTTGCTATAGTCTCATTTCTATCTTTGTTGTAGTAGCTTTTTAAAGAGGCCTTTTTTCCTCGAAGAATAACAAAGACAGCACAGATCGCTGCTGGAATTACACATACTAGGCATCCTATACCCCAAAATATCCCTAAAAGCACTGCCACAATAGCACATATAATTCCAATACCTGTACAGATTGTTGCAATACCTTTAGTCTCAAATTCCCAATGGTGAATTTCTTCTTTAGTGGAATTAATTTCCTTCTGCAAAGTGCTTAGGCGGGTTTTCTTATTGGAAATAGTAGTTTGGATATTTTCAAGTGAGAGCTCAACGGCTGTTAGAGCATTCTCGGTACCTTCTTGGGTCTTAAAGGCGTCCTTCATCTGATGTACAGTGGGAAGCTGAACCTTAGACCAATCTATCTCCTCCATAAATCCACCTAACAATAGAACTTCAGACATTTATTAAACGTCTACTATTGTTATACTATATACTCTTTTGGCAAAACTGGTTTCTAATTCGACATATTCTGTATGTTTTGAATAACTTCTATAAGGGCATTTTTAATAGTTTCAATGTGCGCTGCATTGACTATAGAGATGATAAGGGCTATTAGAGCGCAGACTCCGATTATGATCACCCAAATTTCTATTGCAGTCAGCTTTCTGTGGACTTTGGGAGCCGGCCCAGGAGCAAGAGGCCCCTGGGGAATTGGAGCCCCCTGCCCCTGGGCCGCGCCTCCCTCAAAAGGAGGATTGCCTTGCAAGGCCGACGGCGCTTCCTCCGGTCGGGGGGCGCCCTGCCCCCTCTCCTCTCCCTGGACGTTGTCGGGCACAGATGAAGACGGCGTCTGCACCCTCGCGGCCTCCTCGGCCTGTCTTAGCGGGAATCCGCAATTCGGGCAGAAACTGCACCCCTCTCCGATCTGGGAATGGCAATTAGGGCATATCATTCTCCCACCTTTTCCGCCGCGGCCCGCTGTCATATTGCGGCATCTCGCTTCTCATGGGCCATATTGCTATAGGTATAATTTTAGTTTGGAAAGATGTACGGGCTTTATATGAAAACCCGCATTCCATTTGCAAGCTTCACCATTAAAAACCAAAGCTCCGAGGTCTTTGCGCCCAAGGAGGCCCCGGGGCGCAGGCAGGGGGTGCTCTATGACGGTTCCGGTTTCAAATTTAACTCCCGAGTACATTGGATCTCCCGGGCTTCTCATAGTAGATGGAAACTGTTTTCTCAGAGCTAGATTCGATGCGCTGGAGAGAAGGGCGAAAAAGAAGTGCGATAAACGCACCGCCCCGGAACTTTTCTCAGGCATACGGATGTACATCGAAAACCTCCAAGGGAGGGTAGGGGCGCAAAAGTCCATGATATTGTTCGATCTTGGGCATTCGGAATACCGGATTCGGCTATTTCCCGACTATAAGGGCGACAGGCCCGAAAAGTCCGAAGAGCTGCTCTCATTTTTAAAGGCCGGGAGGAACTATTTTAAAAACCTGGTGCGAAGCGATCCCATGAGATGGCAGGTGATGATGTTCGACAATATGGAGGCAGACGACATAGCGGCCTTCCTCGTGTCCTCTTTCACATCCCTGCCTGACCTGCGCCTCTGGCTAGTCAGTTCCGACCACGATTGGCTCCAGCTCTTGGAGGAAGGCAGAGTCCTGCAAGTGCGCTATAGCCCAGGATGCAAATCCAGCCTCGTATGGGACGAAAAAGACGCCGATCAATACTTCGGCCTGCCTTGCAGGCAGTGGCCGAAGCTTTCTGCCTTTACGGGAGATGGAAGCGATCACATCCCCTCCACCGGAATCTGGCCGAGGACCGCCCATGAGTGGTTGGAAAAATACGATTACTCCTTGGAAGCCATTTTCGAGCACGAGCCGGAAGCCAAAGCAAGGGAGAAAGAAGTGAGGAGGAACTTCGAACTGACGAACCTCAATGGAAAAATTGCCGCGGAAAGGGTGAGTCCGGAAGAAACAGAATACCTTCTGGCCTGGGCCGAGGCCTAGGAAGGAAGGCCTGTCGATTGCGGCTCTCCAAAGTCTGTCTGACTTCTACGCGCCATTCAAAGTGAGCGCCTCTCCTAAATTAGTCCTGCTCGGGGCGGGCGGCTGTTCGGAGTACCCTTCGCCGGGGCGCCTGCTCAGGCTTTTGCCTTTTCTGCAGGAAGCCAGCCGGTTGCGTTCCTTAACTAAAATCCCTCCGCAGTTTCCAGGGGGGAAATTGTCTAGGGTCAGCTCCGTTTTCTATAATTGCCCCTGATTTTCTTTAATGGGGCCATTTCCCTTTCAAACGTTTCTTCGGCCTGCAACCGGCAGTAACCCGAGAGTGCCCATAGGCTTAAGATTTTCGTGCAATGAAGCCAACTTTGAGATCTTTTAATTTCCCGATATTAATTTCAATCCCCTACGCCGCAGTTCCAGATATACTGCGCCTCCAACGACCCTAAATTGTAGGCTTGCCTAGGAAGCATATGGCTCCTTGACCCTGGGTCAGCTGTAATACTTGCAGATATTTTTCAAAAGCTGCTCGCCGGAGATATCCGTCGCACGCACCGAATAAAGCAGGTAAGGTCCCTCTAATGGTTTTGCCTAATCGCTTACAGTACCTGCGGATGCGGTGCGTCCGGAGGAGATAATGCAGTCTGCGGTATTCCTAGGTGAACCTGGGCCCCTACCGGGCTGTCGAGGAAGAAGAAATCGAATCTAACAGGCGAATGTCGCTTATTTATGTGCACGCCTGACCTAAGTTCCCGCCTCCTCGATCTCCCTTCGATATCTTTCGCAACTACCGTGTTGCAAATGCCGTCAAAGCAAGCGTTTAAAGCGTTTTGGCTGATTTAATTCGATGGTCGGATAGGGAAAGCCTCCATGGCACAGGCAACAAGAAACCCTTCCTCAGGATTTTGTTGTGGGCGGACTTCCGCATCCCCCTAAACTACAGCGGAAACATACTGATCTCGGTATGGCGTCCGAATAAGAAAGCCCCCCAGCTCTCTGGAAATCAAAAAGGCGTTCGAGCTTGTTATACATATGCCCGCACTGTTTTTGAGCTATAAGCCGCCTACTGCCTTTTCAAACTGGAGCACCCTTTGGACCTCATCCGGAAACGTATCCGGAATGAGTTTTTCCTGCAGGAAGTTGTAAAGTTCTCGATAATTTGAGAGGCTTCCACAATTTAGATCTTCGAAATTCAGGCTGACAATTCGCTCCTTGTTCGCCCCGCTTTCAAGGAAACTTCCCTGGCACTCCGTAAGGAGCGTGGACTTTCCGCATCCTCTCACTCCGGTTACGACTCTAATAATTTTCTTATCTCTCTACCGCCGTAGCTGCTCAATGTACGTACGGCACATCATTATACGTATTTCCCTAATTAGTAATTTGCCTAATAAATTAGGTAAATTTTCTAACAGCCTTTATTCGAAGAATACAGCCAGAATTTAAGCCTGTTTCCACTTCCGCATAAGCGGGAAGGTTGTCAAGCGGCACGGCATTGCAGCCGCCAGAAGCATCCCAGTCGGGGGCTAGATGGGGAAAAAAGAGAATACGTTCCAAAGGAACGTATGACCCCTATGCGGGGACGCCGCTTTTAAAGCGTGCATTTTCCCCGCAACGTACAGATTTTGATTTTTTGCTTTATGCGATCGCGGTCTCGAGGCATTTATTTCTATGAAATTTTATATTTGTGATACGCCGCAAGGGGAAAATCTACGCAGGCAGGAAGATTAATAGATTTTTATCATTAAGGATCTAGATCTATAGAATAGAAAACGTTTGCATCGAATCTAACAGGTTTTTATCTGGCTGACCCTAACGGGAGTGATATGAGTTTTCGTTTTTTAAGAAACCACATGAAACGGATGGGGACAATCTTTGTTTCCATCTCGTGCACTCTGGGCGTATCGGCATTCTGCATGCCGAAGTCCGCCCATGCCGATGAAGTGACTGGCAGCGTAAAGGTAAAAAAAGTAGACCTCAACAATAAAATTCTGAATGGAATTGTAGAGACGAAAGAATCTGTAGTATTCGCCGCCCCGAGCAGCATAGAAAAAGCTCAGATGAAGTACATTCGGATAGCCGGATACCGATCCTCGCCCTCCAGCAAAGAGGAAGAAATTTTTTCCGGATCTAAAATTAGCGGTCTTGTCTCAAATTACCTGAACAAAGAAGGCTATAAAGGCTTTAATGCAAAAAACCCTTTGGAATCCGAATTGGAAGCCCAAAAATTCATCTTTGCTTCCCCAAATCCTGATTTGACGGCCAAGGCGGCAGCAGAGGCCAAAGCAAAAGCATTGAAGGCGTCTCAGGAACTTGCGGCATTCCTGATAAAAGAGGCAGAGGCCAAAGAGGCGGCGTCATCCCCCATTCCCCTGACCTACTCTCCTACACATCCGGCGGCCGTAGCGCCGCTGGAAGCGGGAGGATATGTCTTCTATTCGGTCGATGATGCCTTCGCTCCCCAGATCGTCTTCACAAAGGGAGCGAAGGTGGCAAACCTGGAGCAGGAGAACCTCGTGGAGCTGAGCCCCGCCAAAAAGGGAAATTCAAAAGAGTCCAAAACCGAGATCGCTTCAAAGGATGTCAAAAAACCTGATGTAAAGCCTGTAAAATCCAAAACTAAAGCCAAATCTGCTAAGGGCAACGCCAAGCCCGCGGCTGAAGTCCAGAAGGCGGCGCTGGCCAGCCTGGGGGCTCCGATAATGCATGTGCTCGACACCGGCCTCAATTCTCCCAACTATATGTGGTCGGAAAGCGGGACATGGATCACCAACCCGGAAGATCTGTCTTTCAGCGTTGGGGAAATGAACCCAATCTCCTACCAGGTAATCACACCCTTCCCCACAAATTGGCAGATGACGACTTTCTGGTTTTATTCCACGCCCCTCGTATTCACAGTCACTCCCGGCGCCGGGGAATCTGTGATGCTGAACAGCCTTCAAGTTGGAGGATTTACCATTTCCCAAATCAACAACGGGGAAGGCGAAGACTGCGCTACGGTCTCATGGGCTGGACAGAATGTGTCCAATCTTGACCAGACTGTGGAAGGCAACGGGGAAAACGAACTGCAGGTATACCTCTACCATCCCGCCCTCTCTTACTTGCGATGGAACGGGGAGGAGGTAGATCCGTCCAACGGATCTTCCGACGGGTACGGAAATCTGAGCATTTATCACTCCACTTACTTCGCCTTAAACTTTATAGGCTACCTGAACTTGGACGCCCAAGACACTTCCAGCGGAATTTCAACCTCTGCCAGCATCACTTCCGTCGTAGGGTCCTCCCTGAATGAGCCGGAATACTCTCCCCAGTCCTCGGTGGCCGTGTATACCAACGGGAATCCCAACGGATCTGGAGACTGGAACGAACTAGGATCGGGGGCCAATGCCTTCCGATTGGATCCGGAATCGGGCTTGAACAACACCACCTCCTACGGAGGCCCCACGGCTTCGACTTCCAATGCCGGACTGTGGTGGTATAAGAAATTCCCGAAGGGAAGCTGCCAAGGGGAGATTACCCAAGGGGCGGAGTTCACTGTAGCCACCCTCGCAAAGACGCTTTACACCGGTCCCGGATCCACCCCTTCCGAAGGCCAGATCCTTTCCAACGGGGAGGCCTACCTTGAACCCACCGGCACCTCCGCCGACCCTTTGAATGACAGCCCGAGCGCGGGAGCTTTTGCAGGATGGTCTTACGGATCTGCCCCCGTAGCCTTTTCAAGCGTTTATGCGGGAGCCGCAGACCCTTCGGCTTCTGAAGACACTGGGCTTTTTGAAATCGGGGGCATAGCCAACGGAGTCTACATAGTCTCTGAGACGGAGCCCGCGAAAAACTCGAAAGATGAGAGCCTGCCAAGCTTCTACATCACCGTGGAACACGGCTCCCCGGACTCCTTCAGCGCCTCCAGGAACGGGGAAAACACTTCTTACGGCCAGCTCGACCCTTCTACCGGCACCCTCACTTCCCTTCCCTTCTGCCCTGTCAAAGCGCTGCCTTTGACAGGAGGCAAAGGAGTTTACGGATTTGCCGTCCCCGCCGCATCCCTCGCCCTCCTCGGGATGCTGGGATGCGGGGTATGGCTTTCCAAGTCCGGATCCAGGAAAAGGAAATAGCCCCGCGAATTTCCCCTCAGGCTGCAGGACGATTAGGATCATAAGAATAAACCCGCAGTTGTCAGGCGCAAATCCAGACTTTTACAGGCACACCCATGCGAAGCAACATTATGAAGCTCGGGGATCTTTTGACAAAGAACGATCCCGCATTTTTTATCCCCCCTTACCAGAGAAAATACGAGTGGACGGAAGAGCAATGCTCCGTATTTTGGAAGGACGCCCTCAAAATCTCCGCCTCCAATCCCGAAGAAGCTTCCACGCACTTTTTCGGGACGGCGCTTTTGTCTGTGTCCTCCGAAAGCAGCATTTCCGACGTCCGCTACATCCTGATCGACGGCCAGCAGAGGCTCACCACCGTCTTCCTCTTTTTGGCCGCCTGCCGGGACAGCGGATTGTGCCCGAGGAGCCTGGAAAAGAGGATAAGCTCCATTCTCTTCAGATCCGGATCTTCAAGGCTTGAGCAAAGCGAGGCGGACAGGTTGGAATATTCCAAGATTCTTCTCCCTTCCCCCTCCTCCGGGGAAGGTGGGCGGCTTTGGGGAAACTACCTTTTCTTTAGGAGGGAAATTTCAACCTGGGGTGATTCCGGCTCCATTTCCGGATGCGTGCGAGATCTCGCCGAAGGCGTACTAGAGCGGTTTGTAATGGCAGTCTTGGAGCCCCAGGAGAAGGACGGGGCCCTCCAGGACATCTTCGAATCTATGAACTCGGTCGGAATCCCGCTCTCGCTTGCCGACCTCGTCAGAAATTGGCTGCTCATGCTCCCGGAGGCATCCGAACAAAGGAGGCTCTTTTCTTCCTGCTGGATTCCCATGGAAGAGGCGCTGGAAGCCGGAAATGTCCAGAACGCATCAGACTTTATCCGATCCTATATGGAGATGAAGGCCTGCAAGAGCTACTTAAATCCTCCGTTTTCCGGCCAGGCAAAACCCCTCTATTTCGAGTTCAAGCGGCTTTTTTCAGACTGTCCCAAAAGCGTCCTCCTTGAGGACTTAAAAACTGCGGCCGGGTTGTACGCGCAGCTGGAGGGCGCTCAGACCCCCAACCCTCAGGTAAACGCAGTCATCCGGGATTTGAACGATCTGCATTCCGAGACTGCGAGGCCCTTCTTGCTCCTCCTCTTTTCCATGCGCCAAGAGGGAAAATTTTCTGATTCGGATTGTTTGAAGATCCTTGGGGCGCTGAGAATCTACTTTCTTCGTAGGAGGCTGTGCGGATTAACCTGGGGGGAGCAGGAGCGGAACTTTGCCAGCATGTCCTGCAGAATGAACGAGCTTTCCAAAGCCAAAGACAAAGAGGGGTGTGCCTTTGCGCTTCTCTCCTCACAGCACAAAAGCCTGCGCCTGCCGAATGATGCGGAGGTGGAAGAGTGCTTAACGAATAAGAAATTCTGCAACGCCAATCAGAAAATGGTGAAATTCTTCCTTTCTCTGGTGGAAGGAGAGCTCGCCCGATCGCCGCACCTGAATCCTAAAGATTCGACTCTTACAATCGAGCACATTATGCCTCAGTCGCTTACTCCGGACTGGATGGAAGATCTCGGTGAGGCGGCAAAGGATATCCACCGCAGGCTCTGCGACAATATCGGAAATCTCACCCTCCTGCCCGGCAGCCTAAACGTGCAGGCGGGAAACAAGCCTTTCAATGAAAAAAAGAAAATTTATGCCTCGCAAACCCCCCTCCAAATAACGCGTGGATATATTGCGGATTGCGCCAAGTGGGACGAGGCCGCAATTTTAAGGCGTGCAAAGTGGATAACGGGGATCTTTTTGCAGTCGGCATTTCCCCTGCCTCCAAAATATAAAAGTGCGGAGAATTACGCTTCCTGAGAACGACAAAGCGAAGTAGGGGGCCCGCTCCTCAGATTAGGGGCCGGACATACCCTTATGCAGATACGGAGAAGAGCTTCGCGCCTCTGAACTCTTGGGGAAAAAGCGGCATAGGCGGAGATTTGGCCGATAGCGCAGGCGCAGATGCGGTGAGCGGCAAGAGTGCACCGCTAAGCGGGGAGCCGAGCTGAGAAGCGCAGAGTTCAAAGCTCCCACCAAAAAAGCATGCGGTCTTCATCCCCGATGGGCCGCCCGGCAAATAGCGCTTAAGCATGAAAAGGCAGTCAAGCGGGAACTGTGCAGATATAGATCAGATATAGATTAGGAAGACAGAACGCAGGGCACATGTTTTTCTTCTTCCGGCCAATCCAACACTGAGATTACGCCATGTTGGCTCACAGCATAAGGTGATAAACATAGATCAGGACGCTTACTGAGAAAGGAACCGGTATGGGACGCCGAATTTATGTAGATTCCCCAGTTTTTTCCGTATTTCCCGATTTTCACCTCTTCTGCATCACAGCCCAAAATCTTATCCCTTGCGAAAAGCTGAGCGAAAATGCGAAAACGGAAATTGAAGAAAGCTTGAAAAAGGCAAATGCGGACGCCCGCCAGTGGATAACAAGCGACATAATTTCCGAAAACGAGCCTGTAGCCGTGTGGAGGGAAGCCTACAAAAAGTTTAAGACCAAGAAGGGGGCCAGAAGCTCGATAGAAGCCCTCCTTAAAAGGGTGGCGCAGGAAAAGCCCGTCTCTCCGATAACCCCCTTGGTGGATGTGTACAACGCGGTGTCTCTGACCTTCGCCGTCCCGGTGGGAGGAGAGGATCTGGAAAAGATCCAAGGGAGCATGGGGTTGCGCCTGACCCAAGGGGGCGACGCCTTCCTCCCAATAGGAAGCGGGGAAGACGAGCCGACCCTGGAAGGGGAAATCTGCTACCTGGACGATGCAGGTGCGGTGTGCCGCTGTATGAACTGGAGGGACGGCCAGAGGACGGAATTGTCTGAAAAGACAAAGGACGCAATCTTCCTGATAGAGTGCACCCAAAGGGATCTGGAAAACAGAAGCCGTGAGGCTATGGAGGAACTGGGAAGACGTATTAAAGATTACTTTGGCGCTGAGGTTTCCGGGTTCGTTTTGGATTCCTTCCACCCTTCCCAGGCTATAGGGCGAGATCTGGAAAACGAAGAAGAGAAGGCAAAGCTCGAGTTCAAGGGAAGGTGCCCGCTGAGATTCTAGGTGCCAATGGCGCCTCAAGAGCCTATTCCCTCATAAAAGTGTTAAGCAGGAGTAAATATTCCCTCATAAAAGTGTAATATACTGAATGATATTCCCTCATAAAAATGTAGTAAGGAGAGAGTCTTTGTTCAGATATGCTTATAAAAGGCTTGCGGATTGGAAAAATGCAAAACCTCACACGCCCCTGCTGCTCGATGGGGCCAGGCAAACCGGGAAGACATGGCTTTTAAAAGAGTTCGGAAAGAATGAATATGAAAATACGGCCTATGTCAACTTTGACTCCGATCCTTTGCCCGAAGAGGTCTTCACCGGATTTAATATCCCGAGGATAATAAGGGCCGTCTCTTCCATTACTGGACAATCTATTTTGCCATCCAAAACCTTGATTGTTTTCGACGAGGTTCAGGAAAATCCCCTCGCCCTCACTTCCCTCAAATACTTTGCCGAATCTGAATTGGAGTACGACATATGCGCGTCGGGAAGCCTTCTCGGCATCGGCCTACACAAGGGAACCGGATTCCCGGTGGGAAAAGTCGAGGAACTAAGCCTTTATCCAATGTCCTTCAACGAATTTGTGAGGGCGAAGGGCGGAGAGGCAAAATTTGATTTCTTAGAATCTTCAAATTGGGATGAAATAAGCACGCTCCACTCCGATTTCTCTTCTTTGTTGCAGGAGTACTGCTTTACAGGGGGGATGCCTGAAGTAGTGAAAACCTATATCGGCGGGCAAGACCTCTACAAGACCAGACAAATACAAAAATCCATATTGCTCGGGTACGAGAAAGACTTTTCAAAACATATACCTTCTTCTTCTCTGCTTCCCAAAGTAAACCTTGTTTGGAGTTCCCTCCCGTCACAACTGGCAAAGGAAAATAAAAAATTTACTTTCTCCTCAATCAAAAAGGGCTCCAGGTTGAAAGAATTTGAAGAAGCCATTAACTGGCTCGAAGAAGCGTGCCTAGTTTATAAAGTGGACAGGTGCTCCAAAGTCGGCTATCCCCTGAAGTTTTACGAAGAGCCAAATATTTTCAAGCTCTTTCCTTCGGATCTCGGACTTTTAGGATGTATGGCGAATATTGATCCGGCCTCTATTTTTGTGAAAGGCACATTCTTTGCGGAGTCTAACGGAGCCTTTGCAGAACAGCTAATCGCACAGACTTTAATCGCAAACGGATTTGCACCTTCCTATCATGCAAAATCGAATTCCCAACTTGAATTAGATTTCGTCATCCAATATAAAGATTCAGTTATTCCAATCGAAGTTAAGTCAGGAAATAATACGAAAGCCAAAAGTTTAAAGACTGTATTGGATGAAAATCCGAATCTGACAGCCCTTCGGTTTTCACAGATGGGATTCAAACGTCAGGACCGCCTTACAAACGTCCCGTTGTTCATGGCAGATGCCTGGCTTCGATCGCTGCAAAAAACAGGACTCAAGTGGCCTGAACCCTGTGCGCAAGTAAATAAAGCGCAGACCTGCCTATAAGTTTTAAAGGCTTGCCTATTTGGAATTTGGCAATTTGTCTACTGCTTCAGGCGAACAGATCCAATACTTTACTTTTAGCTGCTGGCTAATTTCCTTTACGGCCTTGGATTTGCTGCCTCTGAACCAAAGACATGGAGCCCACGAACATGAACGCGGGAAGCTCAGAACTGCTGGATGGAATATGGGATATGTGGCACATATTTCCTCCCTTCGTCGGATCGTTTTAAATTTACTCTATGTTATAAGGGCTGCCGGGGAAAATGCGGGAAATGCAAAGGTTTGTAGTGCCTGCGCTTTGCGCGCTGATTCTCTTTTAAGATCTAATCTCTTGCATAAATTTATAAATTAATAATTGACTAGAATAATGTCATTGACATGACGCTAGTTTTTCTCATCCCCGAATTATTTCAAAATCAGCCTTAATAAAATTAGTAATCTAGCAGTATTTATTTTTCCGCGCTTTTTATAGAAAAAAATCTTGGGCGCCCAGGAGGCTACCCCCCCCCTAAAGTTTGTCATAATGAAGGCATGAAGAACTCAAAGAGTCTGAAGATGCTGGTTTATGCAGTGCTTTATCCGATATCGGCAGTCGAGATCGCTTTTCTCGCTGTTGAAATCGCCTCTCAATTTAGCGGCCGCAACTTGCTTACCGGAAACTCCGTATGGCAAAGCTCATGGTTTCTCTGTTTTATAAGCCTTGCATTTATCTACATTTTGATCAGCGCTGTCGCCTCTGTGCATTGCCTTATCAATGGAAAAAAAGTGCCTGCAGCTTTTGAACCTTTTGCAAAACATTATTCAAAGGGAGCTAGGGAAAGAACTGGGAATATTGCAAGGCGCATAGCAGGTTTAATAAGCCTAATGATACTGGGCTTGGGTGAAGGGTTGCTCTTTCTTTCTCAAAACGTGAAAACAGGAAAAGCGCTCGGCATAGTCGCTGGGATAGTTTTGATGATAGCGAGCCTGTTCACTATATGCTTGGACTATTACTTCAAGCATAAGGGAAGCTCTCCGGAAGAGCGCCCCGCACCCGAAGCATAAACCGCTGTTCAAGACGGCGCAAAGTTCTGTTCAGGTTTGTAGTGTGGTGTGCTTTAAAGGTGTTCCTCGATTCGCGAGTGGGACATGGTGAAACTTTATGCGCTAATGCATGAAATGCATTTGTGAGGCCAGTTTCTGTCAGATAGGTACCTCTCTCCTCCCAACAGAAAAACTCACGGCAGAATTTCTTCCCCTATTCTACAAAACGCGGATTTAACATATATTTCTTATAGATTTTTATACATCAGTACTAATTTATACAAATTAAATAATGTAATTTACCTATAAAACTCATAAGACAGCAGAAAAAACGATGTTATTCAATCTCTTAACAATAAGCAATTACTGGTTATAGGCCTCCAGTGATTGTAGTCTTGGTATGCTGTCATGTTTGCATGTAATAGAAGGTTTCTATGAAAGGCAAAGGCGAACCATGAAAGAGAACTCTAGTAATGAAAGTTGGTGGTCTCGTATTCTTTGTGCAACAAAAGTAAAGTGCAAGGAATGGTGCAGGGAGTTCGGTCGCCCGAAGATAAGCTGGGGAGAGAATTACAAATGGCAGCCATGTAAAAAAGGGAGACGTAATAGTCAGCTTAGACACCCAAAACCTCTCGGCGCAACTGGACTCTTTAAATGAGCAGAAATCTTCCCTCGCCTCCCAGATCTCAGACCTCAATTCCCTAAAGCAGAGCATTTCGGA
>JAFYIA010000003.1 GCA_017538865.1 Aeriscardovia sp.
CAATCGTCTGCGCGCACCTCTTCTCCATCTACCGCCTGGCGAGCTTCGTAGGGGGAGGGGGATCTTTCAGGGCCGGCTCTTTCGACGCCTCCCTGACGGTAATGGCCTTTCTGACGGCCTCGAACGGAAGGAGCATGCGAAACAAGCTGGGCTGGGCGTGGAAAGTGTACTACGCGGCCCTGGCGATAGTGGTGATGGCGTCCCTCTCCACCGTCCCCGCGGCCCTGATGGCTATATTCATGGGGGCCTGGATCGGCCTCGCCTTCAGGCTGGCCTTCGGGACCCCGGGCTCGGGCGCATGGGGCTCGCAGTTGGCCGCGGCCCTCGCCGGATGCGGGATGGAGGTGGAAAAGCTGGAAAGGATAGAGCCGGCCCAGTGGCAGATCCTCTGCTGCGACGGGGCGAAGCGCTCCAGATACTACTCCCTCTCTTCCGGAGGAAAGTCCTACCTCATGGCCGTGAACGACGAGCAGCAGCACTCCCTGAGGTACCTGGAGCAGATCTGGTACGCCGTAAAGATGGAGGGGCTGACTATAAGGCACGACCGATCCGTGGGCGCCATGGCCGAGCACCACTACGCCGTGCTGATGGCGCTGGAAAGCCTCGGGGGGGAAGGGCCGCGGCCGGTGAGGCTGGGCTCGGTCTCTGACTCGGCCTTCATAGTCTTCGAAACCCCGCAAGACCCCCCCGAGAGGCCGGAGCTAAAGTCCCTCTCCAAAGAGGACTTGGCTTCCCTCATATCCTCTCTGAACTCCCTTCACGAAAAGGGTCTCACCCACCGCGACATCTCCCCCTCCTGCCTGGCGAGGGACGCCGAGGGGAGGCTTTTTTTGGTGGGATGGTCCGGGGGTGACATGATCTCCAGCACAGCCCACAAGAGGATAGACATGATCCAGCTTTTGGCCCTCTTTTCCACCCTCGCGGGAGTGGAGGAGACGATGGAGGCGGCCAAGGAGGTTTTGGGCTCCCCCGCCCTGGCGCTCCTCTCCCCCTACGCACAGAGGATCGTCGTCCCCAAATCCACGAGGAAAGAGAAGGGCTGGAGGAAGAAAGTCTTAAAGCCCCTGAAGTCCTCTCTGGACGCGGCGGCAAGGGAGGAAGATCAGATGCTTCAGACCGTGAGGCTCGCCCGCTTCAACCTGAGGCGCTTCATCACGGTCCTGCTCGTTACGATAGCGCTCGTAGTGGTCTTCACCCAGCTCAACTTCAAGCAGGTCATAAAGGCCATAGAGGGGGCCAATCCCTGGTGGTCGCTGGCCGCCTGCGCCATAGGACTTTTGGCTTGGACGGGATCCGGCATAGCCTTCGGGGTGTTTATAGACAAGTCGAAGAGGAAGAGACACCACCTCGGGATTTTGGGGACACAGGCCGTGGCCAGCTTTGCGGCGGTGTCGATGCCCGCCATGGCGGGGCCCATAGCCGTAAACATCACGTTCCTCAGGAAGATCGGCTACAAAAACACGGAAGCCACGGCTATAGCCAGCGCGGACACCGTCACGGAGTTCTCCACCACCTTCCTCATGTTCATAGTCTTGGGCTTCTTCACCGGGCAGAACGTCTTCCACAACCTCATCCCCAATAAGATGATCGTCATCGTGGCGGTGGGGGTGCTGGTGGGCCTGGTGGCCCTCGCCATGGCCATCCGGCCCGTGCGCAACTGGATCAAAAGGAAGTTTCTGCCCGTATTAAAGTCCTACGGCTCAATGCTGGGAAAGCTCCTCTCCCATCCCGCCACGCTCCTCATCTCCATGGTGGGCTCCATAATCCAAAACACCGCCCTCGACATGGCCTTCTGGTTCTCCCTTTTGGCCTTCGGGTACCACCTGAACTTCATAGAGACCCTCTTCCTCTTCCTCTTTGCCAACGGGGTGGGCTCGGCCGTGCCCACCCCCGGAGGCCTCGGGGCCATAGAGACGGTGATGTCTACGACCTTCATAGGCGTCGGAGTCCCCAGCGCCATAGCGGTCTCCGCCACCCTGCTCTTTCGCCTCGCCACCTATTGGCTGAGGATGGCTCTTGGCGCCCTCTACATGAAGTACATGGAAAAAAAGCAGCTGTTGTAGTTTTTATCCAGATTGAGTTTATTATGTTTATGACAAGTCGAACTTTCAGTAAAGGAAGACAGATGGATAAGTACTACGGGAAAACCGAGATAACGGCCAGCGTGGCCGAAAAGGCCGACCTCACCCGCGAAGAAGCGAAAAGGGCTGTAGACGCTTTCTTGGATACCCTCCTCGAGTGCGCGGAAAAGGGGATAGACGTCCGGTTGGCCGGCTATTTCAGCCTTGAAAGGGTGGCAAGGGCCGCCAGGAGCGGAAGGAATCCGCAGACGGGCAAAGCCATGGAAATTCCCGCAAGGGAAGTGGTGAAGATCACTCCCGGAAAGACCCTCAAGGACGCCGTCCAGGGCAAGTAGGCGCGAGGCGGCTGAGCCGCGCTTTTGACTTTAGGGGAGGGGCCGGAGAAATTCGGCCCCTCCCCTTATGCCCCTCAGCCACGTCTCCCCGCTCATCTTCTTCTTTGAGGCGGGGGTTATTTCCTTCAGCTCCAGCCAGCCGTCGGAGCACCTGACGAAGGCCTTTTTGGAGAAGGAAGTGACGGATCCCGCGGGGGCCGGCGGAAGATCGGGGGCTAGGAGGCCCAGGCGGTTGAGCTTGACGTAGGTCTTCCTCCCTCCCGCCTCCGCCTCGGCCCATGCCATGGGGTTGGGGTTGAAGGCGAGGACCCGGTAAAAAACCTCCTCCCTGCCCAGGGAAAAATCGATGCGGGCCTCGTCCTTCCCTATCTTCCCCGCGTAAACCAGGCCTTCCGCCTCCTGCTGCGGGCAGAGCTTTGCAGCCCCCGCCCCTACTTCCTCCAGGGCCCGGGCCAGGGCCTTTTTCCCGATTCTGGCGAGATCTTCCATGAGCTCCCCGGCGGTGGGGAAGGAAGAGGGCAAGTAGGGCTCCTCCAGCACCCAGGGGCCCTCGTCCAGGCCCTCGGTGAGCTTGAAGACGGTGACGCCGCAGTGGGCGTACCTGTTAAGGACGCAGGCTGCGACGGGGTTGGCGCCCCGGAAGTACGGCAGGAGCGAAAAATGCAGGTTGTACCAGCCTTTGGGGAGGAGGGAGAGCAGGCCCGGGGGGATCAGCCTCCCGTAGGCCACTACGGCTCCGCACTCCACGCCCTCTTCTTCGAGCTTCCTTGCAAAGGCGGGATCTGAGGGCCTACCGTCAAAGCACTCGATTTCGAGCCTCTCCGCCTCCTCCTTTACGGGATTGGGCTCTTCCTTCCTCCCGCGCCCCTTTCGGGCGTCGGGGCGCGTCAAGACGAGGCGCACCTGCTGGGTTTTGGAAAGCTCTTCAAGACACTCCGCAGCCTGCGGGGTGGAGCCCGCAAAAACCGTCCTCATGTCTTTGCCGCCTACTTTTCGCCTTTGAGGGCCGGGATGCGGGCGCCCATGGATATGAGGGCCGCCCTGATCTGGGCCGGGCTTTCGAACCGAACGCTTTGCAGCCCCATTTCTCCGGCGGCCTGCACGTTTTCGGCCCTGTCGTCTATAAAGGCGGTGACGGCCGGGTCCACCTTGAACTTTGCGATCGCGGTTTCAAAAATGTTCCTGTCGGGCTTCCTCTGGTGAATGTATCCCGACACCACCCTGTCTTCCATCATGAAGATGACTTCAGGGAGCCGGGGCAGTGCCCTTTCAAAGAGGTCGGCGGACCAGTTTGAAAGCCCCAATACCCTGATTCCCGCATTTTTCAGGTCGCACACGAGCTGCCTCGAGCCCGGAACCTCCCCCAAGATGGAATCTGGGAAGTGGGCGATGTACCACTCCATCATCTCCCCCCAGGGCTCCCCATGCTCTTCCTTTATGAGATCCACCGCCTTCTTGAGGGGCTCTCCCAAATCGCAGAAGACGTTTGCGTCCTCGAAGCCCGAAACCTCGTTGAGGCGGAACTTGTCTATGAGTTCGGGGGTGTACCTGCTTATAAGCGCCCCGTATATGTCCCATCTGACCAAAACGTTGCCGAAGTCGAAGATGACGTTTTGGATTTTGCTGTCTGTGTCGTTAGCTTTCACTCATTCAATTATCCACTATCTGCAACCGAAGCAATAAGGATCGATCCAGAAGTGCAGCCCCCGCTTCCCCCGGGGCCCCGAAATTTTTTCAATGGCCCGGCCCACGCCTTTGGAAACAGATCCGGGCGCCAGGAGCACGCACAGTTCCTCTCCGGGCCGGGAAGAGGGCATCGGGCCCAAAACCTCCGCCTCCCCCCGGGAAATGCCGAGGATCTTTACAATCTCTTCCACGGCCTTTTCGGCCTCGCCGTTTTTTCCCCACACGTTGACCGCGATCTTGTAGGGGGGCATTCCGGCTTTCTTCCTCTCATTCAGATCCCATTTGGAAAAGTCGCAATTCCAGTTGGAAAAGGAAGAGAGGAGCTCCTTTTGGCCCTCGCCTATCAAGATCACCTGCTCGGAAGCGAGGGAGGAGGCCTCCATCCAGGAGTTGAGCACGCCGGCCTCAGAATCCAAGTGCAGCGAAAAAAAGGAGAGCCAGGCGTCCAAGATCGCCACCAAGGAGTAAGGCTTTTGGGGGAGCGCCCCCGCTACGGCCACTTCCGCATTCTCCAGGGCTTTCCCCTTCAGCAGGTTTTCAAGCTCGCCCCTGACGCGTTCGGGGCCCCTCTGGAGCGGGACTAGGGATCTTGAAGGAAACTTTCCTCCGCACCTTCCACACTCCCACTCCCCGCCCTTCTTTTTGCACGAAAGGCAGGATGGCGGCCCTCCCCGGGACTTCAGCGCCGCCCCGCAGGGGCATTTCATGAAAGCGCCGCACCCAGGGCAGAGGAAGAAGAGGATCTGGCTTCCCGCGGGGCACACCAGCAGGGATTTTTTGCCTTCGGCCCCGTTTTTCCTGAGCCGCTCTACTAGGAAGCTGGGAAGGTGCACGAAGCGATCGCCCATGTCGAGGATGCGGGATCGGGTAAAGCAGGCGGGGCGGAGCCGGGGCGGGGAAGCCGGGAAGACGCGCGTGGCCCGGTCGTCC
Source organism: Aeriscardovia sp. (assembly GCA_017538865.1). Classification (GTDB taxonomy): domain Bacteria; phylum Actinomycetota; class Actinomycetes; order Actinomycetales; family Bifidobacteriaceae; genus RGIG1476. The sequence continues at coordinate 5,033 of JAFYIA010000003.1, forward strand.
TGCAGCCACTTTTCCTGGGCGGCGCCGTGGCAGTAGGCCATCGAGATCCTTATCCCGCCCCGCGCCTCGTGCTTTATGGAGAGCGCGTCTCTGATATTGGCGTAGGGCGCGATCCCGTCCGTGGCCCCGGCGCCGAAGGCGTTTGCGTCCACCAGCACGCACGGCCCTTTTACGGGGAAATGCATGGCCTTCCTCGTCCCGATTACCTGCCCTCCTCCGGCCGAGCAGGCGAGAAAAGCCCTGTAGCTTTCGGCCCGGCCCTCCGAGGAGCCTGCAAAGAGGGGGGAAAGGCCGCAACCCCTAAAGGTTTCTCCCAATTTTCCAAAGAGGTTGGCGGACGGGAGGCAGGCCAAGAAGGAATAGCCGGACCTTTTCGACAAGAGCGCTATCAGGGCGAGGTCGTCAAAAATCCTTCCGCGCCCCTGCGCCAGGTCCCAAACGAAGCTCCGGTTTTCAAACTCTGAAAACGCCTCCTCAAGGTCCGGAATTTGGCCGTAGGCGCGGCGGGCGCCCTCGAGGAGCCGCGTCAGGGCCTCTTCGTTTTGGGCGCCCCACTTTGGAGAGGGAAGGGCTTCTTTTTCCACGTACTGCACCCTGTCCGGGAGGGCGAGGTCCAAGGTGTTTGCCAGGTGCCCTCCGAAAAACTCGGAGACCGCCATGGCCTCCCTAATCCCCTCCTCGTCCATGCCCGGCGCCGGAGAGACGGAATCTATCGGCTTTAAATCCTTGAACCTGCTCTCTTTCAAAGGGAAGGTTTGCAAGATAAGCCCCTCCATGCCCTTTTCCTTGACGCGCACGAAGGCGCGGGAACCGGGCTTGGCGAGGGGAGCCAGATTGGGGGGGATTAGATAGTCCAGAGGGGGATAGGGGGAGGGGGCGGGGCGGAAGGGGAGGACCTTGGCCGCCAGGAGGCTTTGGGCCATTTAGCGCAAAAGCAGGTCTCGAAGGTCGGCCGCCCGGTCGGTCTTCTCCCAGGTAAAGCAGGCCTCTTCGCGCCCGAAATGCCCATAGCAGGCCGTGGGGGAGTAAATCGGGCGCAAAAGGTCGAGATCCCTTATGATGACCCCGGGCCTGAGATCGAAGACCTTTTCCACCGCGGCCTTGATCTTATCCGGGGTGAGCCCGGGGGCTTCCGTGCCGAACGTCTCGATGTCGAGGGCCACGGGATCCGCCCTCCCTATGGCGTAGGCAATCTGCACTTCAGCCCTTCTGACGGCGCCGGAAGCCACGAGGTTCTTGGCCACCCACCTGGCGGCATAGGCTCCGGATCTGTCGACCTTGGAGGGGTCTTTTCCGGAAAAGGCGCCCCCGCCGCTGCGCCCTGCATTGCCATAGGCGTCCACTATGATCTTGCGTCCGGTGAGGCCCGTGTCGGCCGCAGGGCCGCCGAGCACGAAGGATCCCGAAGGGTTGAAGAGGAAGTTGAAAGAAGAGGCGTCGGCCCTTCCGGCCCACTCTTCCAAGACAGGCTCCACTACTTCCCGCCTCACCTCTTCGCCCAGCTCCTTCAAATCGGTGCCGGGATCGTGCTGGGCGGATATGAGGACGGTGTCGATCTTTTTAGGGCAAAACCCTTCGTAGTCCACGGTGACCTGGGACTTCCCGTCCGGCCTTAAGGCCGGCAGGACGCCCTGCTTTCTCATTTCAGCCATCCTCATGGTCAGGCGGTTGGCCAAGGTAATCGGCAGAGGCATCATGACCTTTGTCTCGTCGCAGGCGAAGCCGAAGACCACGCCCTGGTCTCCCGCCCCCTGGTCTTCAGGCCTGCCGCCACTTCGCACGCTCCCGTCTATCTCGGGGCTTTGCGAAGTTATCGAAACCATGACCCCGCAGCTTTGCCAGTCGAGCCCTATGGCGGAATCGGTGTATCCCGCTTCCTTTACGGCCCGCCTGACAACTTTCTGCACGTCGCACCAGCCCTTGGAGTTGACTTCCCCGCACACCATGAACATGCCCTTGCATGCCACGGTTTCCACGGCCACGTGGCTGGAGCTGTCCTGGGAAAGAAGGTCGTCCAGGACGCTGTCGGAAATCTTGTCGCAGAGCTTGTCGGGATGCCCTTCGGTCACGGACTCCGCGCTGAGGGGATGTAAGTTACTCGTCAATATCCTCTTCCCCTTCCCCTTCGTCGTCCTCTTCCTCTATGACATCGTCCTCTTCCTCGCCGTAGGGCTCCTCGGCTTCCGCGGCCTCGTCCTCTTCCCCGTCTATGTCGTCGTCCTCTTCCTCGCCTTCGCCCATGAGGTCGGTTGCAGACAGGGAAATGGAATCGCTCATAACCTTGGAGCGCGACTGCGAGCTCACGCTGTCTTCGGAGCCTAGCTTGCCCTCTATGAGGTCCTTGTTTATCTCCCTGAAGGCTATGCTGAGGGGCTGCTCGTTGTTGGCGTAGGGGGTGAGCGGCCCCACCTCTTGGATGTTCCCTTCCTTGAGCTGTATGAAGTAGTTGTTGATTTGCTTGGCCCTTTTGGCCCCGAATATCAGCAGGGCGTACTTCGAGTCGGCATGCTCCATGAGCTCATGGAGCGGCGGGTTGGTGAGCCCTTCAGGTTTGGGGGAGGTTCCAAGTGTCATATAAATGCCTTTCCGATTAGTAAAGCTTTTTCATAAGATCCCAGAGGGCTGACGCGGCCCTGTCGACTTCGTCGTTCACAATGACGGCGTCAAATTCGTCTTCATGGGCCATTTCCTCTTTCGCCGTCTCCAGCCTCCTGGCTTTTTGCTCCGGGCTTTCCGTCCCCCGCAGATTCAGGCGGTATACGAGGGAATCGAAGTCCGGAGGGGAAAGAAAGACCGAAAAGACGTCTACGCCGAGGCTTTCAGCCTTCTTGGATACGCTCCGCGCCCCCTGCAGGTCGATTTCGAGGAGGGTGGGGACTTTGCGGCGTATGTGGTCCAAAACAGGCTTCAAGGGGGTCCCATAGCGCGCCATTCCGTGAACTACGGCCGTCTCCAGGAACAAGTTTTCTTTTTCCCGCCTTTCGAACTCCTCTTCGGAGATGAACCAGTAGTCGCGCCCGTCGACCTCCCCTTCCCTGGGGGGCCGGGTGGTGGCCGAGATGCTCACCCAAATTTCGGGGTGCATCTTCAAAAGGGCCCTTTCAACCGTGCCCTTCCCCACCGCCGTAGGGCCGCTAAGAACGACCAGGGGTATCATTGGCCCACTCTGGCCAGGGTGTAGTTCTTCTTCCCTTTCCGGATGACGACGAACCGGCCGCCAAAGTCGGAGGCTGGATCTACGACGGCATCGGGGGAGTCGAGGACGCGCCCGTTGACCGAGACGGCTCTGGAAGAAATATCTTCCCTGGCCTGCCTGCGGCTTTTTTCAACCCCGGTTTCTACGAGCAGGTCTACCAGGTTTACGGGCTCTTTGCTTATAGAAGCGGAAGGGGCCGAGCCGAAGGCCTCCTCAATCTCGTCTGCGCTGAGCTCGGAGATGTCCCCTTTGAAAAGGAGGGAGGAGATCTTTTCGGCCCTGTCGGCCTCCTCTTTGCCGTGGACGAAGGAGGTGACCTCGTAGGCCAGGGCTTTTTGGGCGAGCCGCAAGTTCGGCCTTTCCAAGGTGTCCTTGGCCAGCTCCTCAATCCTCTCTTTGGAAAGGAAGGTGAAGTATTTGAGGTACTTGTCAGTGTCCCTGTCGTCGGTGTTGATCCAGAACTGGTAGAAGTCGTAAGGGCTGGTCATCTTGGGATCCAGCCACACGGCCCCTCCGGAAGATTTGCCGAACTTGGTGCCGTCCGCCTTGAGGAGGAGGGGGATGGTGAACCCGAAGACTTCAGCCTTGGAATGCTTGTGGCGTATAAGGTCTATGCCGTCGGTCATGTTCCCCCACTGGTCGGCGCCCCCGATCTGCAGGGATACCCCCTCTTCTTCGAAGAGGTGCAGGAAGTCTATGGCCTGCAGGATCTGGTAGCTGAACTCCGTAAAGGAGATGCCGCCCTCTATCCTCGAAGCCACGCTCTCTTTGCTGAGCATGGCGTTGACGGAGAAGTTCTTGCCAAAATCCCTGAGGAAGTCCAAAAGGCTGAGGCGGGAGAGCCAGGAGTAGTTGTCTACAATCTTGAACTCGGGCCCGAAGATTTTCGACATCTGCGCCCTCAGGCTCTTCTTGTTGGCCTCCACCTGGTCCATGGTCTGCAGGGTCCTCTCGGTGCTCCTCCCGCTCGGGTCCCCTATGGCCCCCGTAGCGCCACCTATGAGGATTATGGGGTGGTATCCCCGGAGCTGGAACCTCTTCAGGACGATGAAGGGGATGAGGTGGCCTATGTGCAGGGAGGGCCCGGTGGGATCTGTCCCGCAGTAGAGGGTCAGCTTCCCTTTGCTGAGGGCTTCTTTAAGGCCTTCAGGATCGGTCTGCTGGTTCACCAGGCCGCGCCATTGCAAATCTTCTAGAATGTCCATTCCGCCTCTACTTAGTGTTCAGGCAGGGCTTCAGCACTTCTTTGATGGCCTCGGTGAGCTTCACCTTGTAGGCGGCAAAGTCCTTCGCATCGTACATCATCAGGTTCATGGCCGACGCCCTCAGGGTGGTGAGGTGGGATCCCTCTTCCCACGGAGAGGTTATGCCAATCTGCCTTATGAAGCCCAGGCAGCTGTCGCCGTACTCTTCGCGGGTGAAGTCGGTGTGGCTGGTGAGGATGGGCTTTAGGTAGTCCATCCCCGAATAGATAGAGCTCTGGATGAAGAAGTTCTGGTTCAGCCTGTTCATGGCGTCCAGATCTTTGTTGCCCTCCACGTTGAACACCCAGTCGACCATGTTGAAGTCGGGGTAGTAGATGGTATGGGCCTCCACCTTTGTCCCTTCCACTTCCACTTCCAGTTCAGACATGAACTTGTAGAAGTTGCGGGCCCCCTCTATGGACCTTCCTATAACCCTGCCGTAGCCTGTGATGTTTACGGGCAGAACCCTGTGCGTCGCCCATACCGCGGCGGCGGCAGCGCCCGCCTTGGAGCCCTCGAGGATGTAGGGCCCGATCTGGACGGGGGGGTCTATGGTCTTGTCAAAGACGTAGGAGGCGAAGTAGGAAATGGCATTCCTCATCCTCACGTCCTTTATCGCTATGCCCCCGGCGGTGTAGGGGACGTAGCCCATCTTGTGGGGATCGACCGTGACCGAGTCCACGTCCTCGAGAGCCTTAAGCGCCTCGTAGTCGTCTCTGGAAATGGTGTTGGAGGGATCCTGGAAGACGTTGTTTTGCCTCAGCTCATGCTCCAGATCGGCGTAAGGGATGACGTCGTAGTTGGAGTCGAGGATTATCGATCTGGCGTATCCGCCGTAAGCGCAGTCTGCGTGCAAGTAGAAGTTGATCCCCTTCTTTGCAAAGCTCTTGCGAAGGGCGCAGATCTTGTCAATGTGGTCTATGGCGCCCTCTTCGGTGGTGCCTACGACCCCTACGACGCCGAGGACCGGGATCTTCTGGGTGGCGAGATCCTCTATGGTCTTTTCAAGGTCGTCTATCTTCATCCTGTAGTGCTCGTCTACGGGGATCATGATGACGTTGTCCATCCCCACCCCGGTGATGTCAGCGGCTTTCAGCCAGCTGTAGTGCTTGGTGGCCGGGATGATCCACTTTCCGAGATCTTCAATCCTCTTCCCGCTCCTGGCCGACTTCCTCTTGACCAGGTCGAGGTCCACCTCGCTTAGGCTGGACATCAGGTCGATTATCTCCTCTGTCGGCATATTGAGGAGCTCCCAGTCGCTCTTGCCGGCTACAAGCTCAGGCTTGACCTCCTTCATTGCCAGAGGGAGGCTCTTTACGTTCCTGGCGTACCATAAGGCCTCAAGGTTGGCTATGGAGCCGTCCGCGCAGATGTGGCCCCAGCCGTTGGGGAAGCTGAAGAGCCTGGCAAAGTCCATCCCGACTTCCTCTTCCAAGAGGCTGGTGGCCGGGGAGCCTTCGTAGGACACGTTGTTTTCGTTCCAAAGCATCCCGAAGTAGTAGCCCAGCAGGGCCGGGGTGAGGGTCTCGGAATTCATATGCCCCCAGTATCTGGGAGATTCCCACGGAACGGAGTCCGCCCTCATCCTCACCGACAGCTCCTCCATAACGTCCTTGAGCTTTTGCACGGTCTTTTGGAAAGCGGGGGAAGCCTGCTCGTCTGCAGAGATGAGGGGGCGGTCCTGCGGCATGTAGTTCTGCCTCCAGCCCAGGTGTTCGTCTATCAGGCGTCCGAGCAGGGACTTGAAAAGCTCCCCGTTTTCAGACTTGCCCCCGATGAGTAAGGCGTTTACGTCGATATCCTCCATTATCAGCTCCTTAGTTGATCTTCAGGTTCCATCGAATCTTGGACTATGTCGCTTTCGTCACCCATCCCGCGCACCAGGCTCGGACGCAGCTGGACGGCGGGGATGACCCTGTGTTCCCTACTGTAGTTTTGCAGGTACTTTTGCGCCGTAACAGCCCAGCGATCCCTGCGGAAGTGGTGCAAAATGAGCGGGAAGACTGCAAAGATCAGGGTGAACACTATCATCACGACCGCGCTCGCCCTCGAGCTGGCGGCTATAGCGGTGACGGCTATAAATATCAGGCCCGACCAGAGGAATATCGCCCACATCCATGCGAGCCCGTTGCCTTTCTTTCCAATCCTGTAAGGACGCTTCAATTCCTTGGCTTCGTAGCGCAATCGTATGAAAGCTATGGCAATAAGAGTATAGACCACTACATAAAACATGGTGGTGGTATTGGTCATGAGCATGAAGATCTGGTTGACGTCGGGAAGCGCATAGAGGAGCGCGAAGAGGGTGATGAGCCCCGCCTGGGCGATGAGGATGGGCTTGGAGACGCCCAGCTCGTTGTGCTTGTAGAAGCGCCAGGAGGAGGGAACCAGGCCCTCGTTTGCCACCTGGATCATGGTCTGGCTGGGGCCGGTGACCCATCCGGAGAGGGCCACGAGCACGCCTATAAAGCTCATGCAGCTGAACACGTTGTTAAGCCACAGCGGCCAGTGGAGTATGTCGCAGAATAGGATGATGGGCTGGGAGATGTTTGCCAGCTGGATGTTGCTGGAGGTGACGACGTTGCCCATGAGGAAAGCAGGGATAAGGTTCATCAGCACCACGACTACGAGGGCGATCATAAGGCCCCTGGCGAAGTTCCTGGTGGAGTTCTTAATCCTGGGGATGTAGACCCCGAGGGTGGAAATACCGCAGAAGATGAAGGCTATGGACGCCACATACTGCAGGCTCTCTCCCTGAGGGAGGAGCTCCTGCCAGTGGAAGGTGCCCAGAACCATCCCGGGCCTGATCCCCGTCTTTATCATGGCCCCGATGCCGAGCACGAGCATGAAGACGATTGGGATGTAGATTCCCAGCCACGTGCCGATGTCCCCGCCAATCTTGGCCATATCGAACTTGAGGTTGAGGAGGGTGACGAACCAGTAGACGACGATTATGCTGCACATCACGAACCAGTGGTTGTTGCCGAGGGGTATGTTGCTTATGGTGTTGCCGAACAACGGCCCCAGAGGTGCGGCCACCATGACCATGCCCGGAAACATCTGGGCCCACAGCAGCCATGCCACGACGAATCCCCATTTATCACTTAACCCCCTGCGCACCCATCGCTGGGGTCCCCCCGCGCCAGGGAGCATGGCTCCAAGCTCTCCGCACATCAACGCCAGAGGCAGGGCGAAAAACACCACGGAGATGATCATGTATATGATCATCTGCCAACCCGTGGCAGCCAGTTGTGGGATGCTTCGCACGGAGGCTATAAGAGCCATAGCTATACCTACAAAGGTACTCAGAGAGATTTTAATCCGATCGCTCATTTGCTTTACTCTTTTTCTTACGTTTTCGGGAATCGGGATTTGAGGTTCGTAGGGCGCAAAAACCTCTCAGATTTTAATAATTACAGCCGCCCCCGCGCCAAAATTCTCGATTATACACTCAATTCTATACTGTCCGGCGCTTTGTCCCCGCCTTCCGGCCTCGGGCGGCCGGTGGCGGCGCACAGGACTCCGTATATGAAGTTCACGCTCTTGCCGCCGCAGTATATTTTCGCGAGCTTTATGGCCTCGTTGATGTAGGCCCCGGCCGGACCCCCTTCACCGTAAAGGCACTCCCAGACGGTCATGCGCATGATATTTCTATCCAGCACGGCCATCCTCTCGATCTTCCAGCTGGCGTGCTCGGCTATGAGCTTGTCAATTTCCTCCTTGTGCGCGGCTACCCCGCTCACAATCTCTTTGGCATAGTCCGGCAGCCGGGTGGGAAGGCCGGGATCGCCCAACCTCTCCAGGAGAAGGGCCTCTATATCCCCTCCCTTCTCGTCTGCCTCGTAAAGAACGCTCAGCGC
>JAFYIA010000035.1 GCA_017538865.1 Aeriscardovia sp.
CGGGCTTCCGCCTTGGGCTTTTGCGCTTCCGCCTTGGGGGCAGGGGCGGCCGCCTGCGCCTTAGGCTCGGCCTTCTGGGTCTGGGCGGGCTTTTGCGCGCTCTCCTCCTTCTTCGCTTCCGGAGCGGGGGCTTCCGCCTTGGGCTTTTGGGCTTCCGCCTTGGGGGCAGGCTTCTCTACGGGTTTGGGCTTCGGCCTTTCTTTGGTCCCCACCTCTATCACTTCCGGCTGGCTCTGCTTTATCACCTTAGCCCCCATGAGCTGGGCGGCCGCGGGGGCCCCGTTGATGTAGGTGATTTTCAGGGTCTGCTGCTGCTCGCCGCAGGAGCCCTTCTGCTCTATGGTGGTGGTGCCGACGTAGGCGTCCGGGTCCTCGACCGTCTTGACGGCATAGGCCGTCATCACGACCTGCGTCTCTGTGCCGTAGCTCACCCTTTCGACTACCAGCACGGTTTTATCCCCCTGGTGTTCTACGGAAACCAGGTCATTGGAGGTGATGGTTATGCCAAGGGAATCCAATATCGAGGCTGCGGGCTGATTCCCGTTTTTGACATTGTAGGATTTGCCGAAGGCGATGACCTCTATGGGGCCCGAGGCGTTGAGGTTGATTCCGCCCGTCAGGGCGTTGTAGACGTTGGGGATGTTCACGCTGATCTTGGCGGCTTCCTTGTCGTTTTGCAGGAAGTAGTTTTCCAGCTGCTGCGCGCTGGAGGCCAGGGTCCAGTAGGGGATCAGGTGGCCGCCTATGTCCACCATGACTTCATAGGCCCTCCGAACTTTTACGACGTCCCCATTGGTCAGCCAGTATCCGGAGGCGGATACGGCCTGATCGTGGGTGTGGACCTCTATCCCCTGCTCTTTCAAAAACTTCGGCAGGGAATCCGCATAGGTGACCACTTCCTTGGTCTTTCCGTCAACTTCGAGGGCTATCGCCTTCCTCTGGTTCAAGACGAATCCGATGCAGCACACGGCTATAGTCACGGCTGCGCTCACCAAAATCCTGAGCACCCTCTTCTTGGCGTACCTTCCGGGATTCCAGGGCTTCGCACTCATTTTCCACACCCCACGTCTCTATTGCGTACAAAGATTATTTTACTTTGCTTCGGATCCAGTCGGGATCGCTGGGGCCGTTGAAGTCCGGCTCCCCGTATTTGCCGGCCAAAATCAGGCTGCCGGGGTGCGGCTGGCTGGGGGGCATGGGGCTCAGCTCGCGTCTTTTTCCGTCCCTTCCGTCGCCTGAGCTCACGTTGTGGTAGCGGTGGGCGAGCCATGGGGTGAGGTAGTTTTTGTCCCACTGCAGCGTAGTCTTCACTTTGCTCGTCAAAGGGGACTTCATGTAGGGTAGCGTCGTCCAAAGCTCCCCGTGGTCCCAGCCGGGGTCGCACCCCAGCCCCAGGCCTATCAGCCCTATCTGGGCGGCCCTCTCATGGCACTCGGGCGTCGGATGGATCCGGTCCTGGGCCCAGAGCCTCGGATCTTTAAAGGGCTTGTATTCCCAAAGGTCTGCAGCGTAGCAGTCGTAGCGCAGCAGCATCGACTGAAGGCGGGCCACGTAGTCGGCCCTCTTGTAGCGGCTTAGATCCATCACAAAGCCGTCTGTGGGCTGCGGGGGCACGAGGAAGATGAGGTCGATTCCGGCCTCCCTGATCTGCTTTATCCCGTGCTCTATGTAGCGCATTATGGAATCGACATTGTCGTCGGGGCGCAGGATATCGTTTCCGCCGCCGTCCATTATTATGAGGTCAGGGCGGAGCTTTAGGGCCTGGGGGATCTCCTCGTCGACTATGAACTCAATCAGCTTCCCCCGGATAGCGAGGTTGGCGTACTGGACGGGCTTGAGCCCGGCCTCCACCCTCCTATAGGAGAGGTGCCCTGCGAGCCTGTCGGCCCAGCCGTACACCGGGCCGTCCCAGTGCTCTTCTTGGTTTTCGAACTTGGTAAGATCCACGTTGGGATCGGCGCTGTCCCAGAGTCCTTCGTTTACGGAATCTCCAATGGTGACGACGGTGTCCCACTTGGAGAGGTGGGGGACTATCAGCCTGGCAGGCAGCGTTCCCTTTTTATTGTCGCTGTAGGGCCGCTCTTCTATGGCCCTTTTGAGGATGGCAGAGTGTGAAAAGCTTATTGACGTCATTTTTTTAGGATAGGAGCAGGGGGAGCCAATTACAACAAAAAATTCCTACAAGATAAAGAGGAGAGCCTCCTGCTGGGCTTGAACCGGCGACCTTCCGCTTACAAGGCGGATGCTCTAGCCAACTGAGCTAAGGAGGCGCTTGTAGGAATTATATAAAATTTGGCATATCCCTTCAAACCGGGAAGCGCTTCAAGGGCGGGCAAATGATCGCCCTTTTCCTACAATGAATTTATTGAACTTTTTATCCCCATAAATGATCCTTTGGATTTTTGTACGATATTTTGCGCTATTTTTTTGGAAAATGACACTATATTGTCATGCAACTAGCGGTATCTATTGCCTTTAAGGGGTTTCATAAATTTTCATGATATTTAACAATGTTGTAAAAATTTTGTAGACTTGAGGGGAATTTGTTATTAGTCCGGTCCTCTGAGCCTCGCGCCCGATGCCGGATTGAACTTACGATTTAGGAGAAAGATCATGCTAGGTTGTATCCTGCTTTATGTCGGCATGGTTTTGATGAGCAACGGCTTGTACGGCCTTGGGAAGATAGGCGACAAGTCGAACGTCATCATGAACTTCTTCACCGGCGGACTGGGGCTGATCCTCAACATCATCGCCTTGGGATACGGTGCCTGCGTTGGAAAGCCCGCGCTCTGGTTCTATGAGAGCGCTACCGGCCTGCTCTTCGCCTTCACCTACCTTTACGTGGCTCTGAACAAGATCTTCAACCTCGACGGACGCCTCTACGGATGGTATTCGCTCTTCGTGACCATCAACTCCATCCCCGCAGGCATTCTCTGCTTCACAAACCACTACGGCGGCAACGATTTGTACGGCATCATATGGTGGCTTTGGGGTATCCTCTGGCTCACCGGCTTCATCGAGTGCACCTGCCACAAGTCCCTCGGCAAGTTCGTGGGCGTCCTCGGCGTCTGCGAGGGCATCATCACCGCTTGGGTGCCTGGATTCATGATGCTTACCAACACCTGGCCGAAGTAAGCCGGTTTTTGTTTACAGCAAAAGCTCTTTATTAAAAGGTGTCTGTAGCCTGCGTACTGCAGACGCCTTTTTTGTTTGTTAGCATTATTAGCAGATTTAACCTTTGTTCAGTTAGGACTTTTAAGTATGTTAATTTCCATACTCCATTCGAGTACGACCTATTCGAACATCACTTACATGTTCCTGTGCACCATCCTCGTGTTCCTGATGACTCCGGGCTTGGCCTTCTTCTACGGCGGCCTGGTGCGCAAAAAGAACTCCTTGGCCATAATGTGGAAGGTCTTTTCCGCAATAGGCGTTGTGGGAATCATGTGGATCTTCGGAGGGTTCAGCCTGGTATTCGGCAACGACCTGGGCGGATTCATAGGCAACCCCATCCAGTTCTTCGCCTTCCACCACGTTCTTTTCGACATTGACGGCAAGTACGGGGCCTCCATCCCCTTGCTCATGTTCTTCATGTACCAGCTGATGTTTGCCATCATCACCCTCCCCCTCATGACCGGCGCCACTGCCGGAAGGCTGAATTTGGGGGGCTGGATAGGTTTCCTCATCTGCTGGATGATCCTCGTCTACTTCCCGGTCGCCCACTGGATCTGGGGCGGCGGATTCCTTGCCAAGTGGGGATTTGTCGATTTTGCAGGTGGAACCGTCATTCATATCACGGCCGCATTCAGCGGACTTATGGCGATATGGTACTTCGGGCGCCGCAAGGACTTTGAACAGTGCCCCGAGCCCGAACCCTCTAACCTCGGGCTCGTGGCCGTCGGCGCCGCCATGCTGATGTTCGGCTGGTTCGGTTTCAACGCCGGAGGCACCCTGGCTTCTAACAACGTAGCCGCCATCGCCTTCGCCAACACCGGGATCGCCATGATTGTGGCCATGGTCGTTTGGTGCATACTCGACTACGCCTTCAACGCGCACCACTGGTCCTTCACGCAGCTTATGACCGGCCCCATCGCCGGTGCGGCGGCCGTGACTCCGGCTTCGGGCTATGTCACCCCCATCGGGGCCATAATAATCGGGCTTTGCGCAGCCGTAGTCTGCTACTTCTGCGTGTGGTTGGCAAAGAAGCTGAAGTGGGACGACACCCTGGGCGTCTGGGGCGTGCACGGCATGGGCGGCTTCTTGGGCACCATCCTCATAGGATGCCTGGCCGATCCCAGGGTGAACGGCGTGAAGGCCGGAGGGTACCAATTCCTCATTCAGCTTTCCGGGGCCCTCCTCGTCGCCGCTTACTCCATGCTCATCACCTGGCTGATTTTGGCCATCCTCGACCACATCTTCCACATCCGCACCACCAAGGAGCAGATGGAGCACGGCCTCGATCCGGATCTCCTCCACGAACACTACTTTGTAGATTCGGACGTCGAAGATGAGAAGAAGGCTGAGCTCGCCATGGAGGCTGAGGAGGAGGCTGCTTCTTCCCCCGTTGCTCCTCAAAACGAGTAAAAAGAGCCTGATTTAACTCTAAATAAATAGTAAAAATATCCTAATCGCGCTCAAGATTAGGATATTTTTGTTTTTCACTACTCTTGTGAACAATTCAAGATCTTGATATTTTTTGTTTTGAAAGGAGGAAACTATGCATTTGACAACTCGCGAAGAGGAAAAAATGTTGGTTTCAGTTGCTGCCATGGTGGCACAGCAACGCAAGGACCGTGGTCTCAAGCTGAACTATCCTGAGGCTATCGCCATAATCACTAACGCCGTCATCGAAGCTGCCCGCGATGGGAAGGACTGGACCGAGTGCGTATCCATCGGCAACAGCACCCTCACCCGTGACGACGTCATGGAAGGCATTCCCGAGATGATCCCCATGATCCAGGTGGAGTGCACTTTCACTGATGGCACCAAGCTCATCACTCTTCACAACCCCATTCAGTAACCTGGCAAGGAGTTAGACTTATGGTTCCTGGAGAAATTCATTTCGCAGATGGGAAGATCACCTGCAACGCAGGGTATCCTGCCACTTCGATAAAAGTCACCAACACCGGCGACCGCGCCGTGCAAGTTGGTTCTGAGTTCCACTTCTACGAGGCCAACTCTGCCCTCGATTTCGATCGCGATCTGGCTTGGGGCAAGCACCTCGACATCGCCGCCGGCACCTCCATCCGTTTCGAGCCCGGAGACCAGAAGACCGTGCAGGTCGTGGACTACGGCGGGCGCCGCCGCATCTTCGGCTTCAACAACAAGGCCGACTGCTTCCTCGACGGCTTCGCCGCACCCGAGACCGATTCCGAGACCTACACCGCCATGCGCAAGGCGAACATGAAGCTTGCGGCCGAGCGCGCCCGCGACCAGAAGTAATTGGAAAGAAGGAACATCTTATGAGCTTTGAAATAGATCGCAAGACCTATGCCCAGATGTTTGGCGCCACCACGGGTGATTCTGTCCGTCTCGGCGACACCAACCTTTGGGCTAAGGTAGAAAAAGACTTGACCGTCTACGGCC
>JAFYIA010000036.1 GCA_017538865.1 Aeriscardovia sp.
CGCATACCACTTAAAACCCAAATCTGCTTTCAAGTCATAGTCTTCGGAGAACTCCTCTACGGCTTCGTCTCCGATCCTTGTGGCTTCGTCTTCCAAGCCGTTGTAAGTCGCCTTGGCTGAATCCGATTCGGCCTCCGTAGATTTCTCCGTCGGCTCTTCGCTCATTTTTCCCCTTTCAAAGTCATATTTTCAGGCTATCCGAATATCAGGAAAACCAGTTTGCCCAGGCCAAAATCTAAAGCCGTTATGGCCACCATGAGCAAGACTACGAAAATTAGCACTGCTATAAACCAGTAGAACAGGCTTTTCCGGGTGGGGGTGAGGACCTTTCTGAGTTCGGCTATTATCTGGCGGATAAATAACCCTATCGCTGCAAAAATATTTATCCTGGATTTTTTAGCTGCTTTCGCCTTGTCAGCCATATAAACTGGTTCCTCACTTGAATTTGCTGAGTAGGGAAGGCGGGACTCGAACCCACAACCTACGGTTTTGGAGACCGTTGCGCTACCAGTTGTGCCACTTCCCTGTATGTCACTGACACGTCACAGATCTTACTTTAATTTTGCGGCTTAGTCTACCCTCTCTTGTGTTCGCTTCGCCTTTGGCGGTTTGTGCGCCTGGTCCGGGAGAGGGTTTCCAGCCTTTCGTCAGCCCCCCTGGCAAAAGAGGCCGAAGCCCGCATATGCTTTTTTCCAGCCGTAAGCGAGGGGTTCCAGCTGAAAGCGACCGCGTCGGCGGGATTGCCCAGGCGCACTTCGTCTCCGGGCTTTATGCCGGCTTTTACGAGCAGGTCTTCCACCCCGAGCGCAGCCAGCCTGTCGGAAAGGTATCCTACGGCTTCGTCATTTGAAAAGTCCGTCTGCTCAATAAAAATCCGGATAATTTCCCCGTCCACTTCGTACCGAATCCCCTCCTCTGAATCGGAGCGGATTGCGACTGAAAAGTCTTTGGAAAGCCTGCCGGGTTTCAGCGGGTTCAGGGTCGGGGTTTGCCCTTCTTCCGGCTTCCTTTCTGAGTGCGCCTCTTCCACCAAATCCAGAAGCGCGAATTTAAGTTCCCTTACGCCTTCATGCGTGGAAGCGGATACGCCGACGGCCTCCACGTTCTTAAATTCGCCTTCGAATGCCGCGAGATCTTCTTCCCCATAGAGATCGGCCTTGCTGAGGATTACTATCCTTGGGCGCTGCGAAAAAGGCTTGGCTCCCTCTGGGAGGCGCCCCACATAGCTTTCCAGCTCCTTTTCAAGGGATTTGTAAGTAGAGAGGGGATCTTCCCGCATGGGATCTATTACAAACGCCAGGACCGGAATCCTCTCTATGTGCCTCAAAAATTCCAGCCCGAGCCCTTTGCCTAAAGCGGCCCCGGCTATCAAGCCCGGGACATCTTCCAAAGTGAAAGACGATTCCCCGGCTTTCACTGCCCCGAGGTTAGGGGATAGGGTCGTAAACTCCCAGTCTCCTACTTGCGGCCTGGCATTGGAAAGCGCCGCCAAAAGGCTCGATTTTCCGGCGTTGGGAAGCCCTATCAGGGCGCAGGAAGCGCTAATCTTCAGCTCTAAAGTGACGTCCCTTTCCTCGCCCCGAGTGCCCTTTAGGGCAAACCCCGGAGCCCTGCGGGAGGGGGAAGAAAGAGCGAAGTTGCCTTTTCCTCCCCGGCCCCCCTTGGCCGCTACCACTTCCTGGCCTTCGGAAGACAGATCGGCCAAAACCTCGCCAGTGGAAGAATCTGTAACTACGGTTCCTACTGGGACCTTCAGCACGCAGTCCTCGCCTTTTGTGCCGCTGTGCATAGATCCTTTGCCGCACTCTCCAGGATGCGCCTTCGCCAAAAATCCCGGCTTTATGGAAGAGAGGTCCGCGAGGTTCGATACGGCCCTAATTATGACAGAACCGCCGTCGCCCCCATTTCCTCCGGAGGCTCCGGCGAAGGGCTTGCCCTTCATGCGCCGGACGGCGGTTTCCCCATTTCCTCCGTCTCCTGCGCTGCAGCGCACGGAGACTTTGTCTACAAGTCCTGTCAAAGCCCGCTATGCCAGCTCTTTTTCAGCTATGTCCACTACCCTTCTCTGCCTGCGGGTGGTGAACTTCACAATGCCGGGGCGCAGGGCGAATAGGGTGTCGTCTTTGCCGCGGCCCACATTGAGCCCGGGGTAAAACTTAGTCCCCCTCTGGCGGATGAGAATCTCTCCGGCCTGGACGCTCTGTCCGCCGAACCTTTTGACCCCCAGGTACTGCGCCAGGGAATCCCTTCCGTTGCGGGAGCTGGAGGCGCCTTTTTTGTGTGCCATTTAAACCCTCCTCTTAATCTATGCTCGTGATCTTTACAACTGAAAGCTTCTGGCGATGGCCGTGGCGGCGGGCGCCCCCGGTCTTGTTGTGAAACTTCTGGATCACTATCTTTTCGCCCAGCTTGTCGTCTTGGAGCACTTCGCCCTTCGCAGAGCCGGAAGTGGAAACCGCCTTGGAATCGTCGACTTTCAGGACTACCGGGAATTCCACCCCGTCGCCCTGTTTTTCGTCCAGCCTGTTGACGGTTATCAC
>JAFYIA010000037.1 GCA_017538865.1 Aeriscardovia sp.
ACCCCCACCCAGGGGATTGAGCGCCCTTCGGCGTCCCTGGGGCGCGTCTTCCAGGCGAACTCCACTTCGCTCATGATGGGCACGTGGTTTTCTTCCGCCGCCCGGACGAGCTTGGAATCAGGGGAAAACCCCGGAGAGACTACCGCGGCCGTAATGTTCCCCCAGTCCACGGCTTTGGGGTCTGAAAAGTCCGCCCCCGCCTTTTCGTCGAAGGTCTCGCACTTCACCCCGCGGCTTTCAAGGAGCTCTTTTACCGCCCTTCCGCTTACTCCCAGGCCCGCCACGAGGACCGTCCCGTCAAATTCCATTCTGCCTATAACTGCCATTTTTCCTCCTTAGCGCATTGGCCCGCTTTTGATGAGCCAGTCCGAGTAGAAGATGATGAGGGATATTATCACGTACCCGCACTCTATCATCCAGAACCTCGTTACGACCCGGGTCTCGGGCCAGCCCATAAGCTCGAAGTGGTGGTGGAGTGGCGCCATCTTGAACACCCTCCTGTGGAAGAGGTGGAAGGCCACGATCTGTATCACGTCCGACATGGTCTCCATGACGAAGAGCCCCCCCAGGATCACGGCCAAAATCTCCACGTGCAGGCTTACCGACATCGCCGCAAACAGGCCCCCCAAGGCCAAAGAGCCTGTGTCGCCCATGAAAATCTCGGCGGGGTGCACGTTGTACCACAAGAACCCCATCAGGGCCGCCACGCAGGAAAGCGCTATTATCACGAGGTCCTGGGGGTCTGAAGCCACGTACTTGAAGCCCTGGGAGCTGGAGCCTATGAGGTGGTAGCTCTCCCAAAAGGCGATGATGGCGAAGCCTATGAAGGCCGTAAGCCCCGATCCCGCCGCCAGGCCGTCAAGGCCGTCCGTCAGGTTTATCGCGTTGGTCCATGCCGCCATGAGGAAGTTCACCCAGATTATGAAAAGTATTATCCCCAACACGTTTCCCGCGAAAGCCAGGTTTATGGAAGAGTCGGCAATCCAGGATATGGAGGTGCGCCCCACCCTGACCGGGGCCTTTCTGGGGAAAAGGAGCGAGAGCACGGCGTAGCCCGAGGCCACGAGGACCTGGAGGATGAGCTTGGCGTGGATCGTAAGCCCCAGGTTCCTCTTCTTTTTCACCTTCAAAAAGTCGTCTATAAAGCCTATGAGACCGAAGCCTACGAGGCAGAAGAGGGCCAAAAGCGCCGAAGGGGTGGGGACGGTCCTGTGGGCGGCATAGCGGAAAATGGCGGCCGCCCCCCAGCCGATGAGGATGGAGAGGATTATCGCCACCCCTCCCAGGGTCGGGGTGCCCCTCTTCACCTGGTGGCTCTGGGGGCCGTCCTGGCGTATGTACTGGCCGTAGTGGAGCTTGTCGACGACGGCTATCACCGCAGGGGTGAGGCAGAAGGAGGCCGCCAGAGAGCAGACGAACGCGATTATGTAGGCCTCCACTTAATTCCCCTTTTCCAAGTCCCCGGCCAGGGAGTCCAGGCGGAAGGCGTGGGAGCCTTTGAGGACCACGAGGGGCCTTTGGGCTCTGCGCGCGAACTTTTCCGCCTCCTCTTTCGCTTCTTCAAGGCTCCTGGCCAGCTTGGCCCCCGGGACTTCCTCCATATAGGCCCTGGCCAGGGCGTCTTTCCCTTTATCTTGGCACACTACTATCAAAGCGGCCGAGGAATCGCGCACGGCCCTGGCGGCCTGCCTGTGGTACTCTTCGCTTTTCTCCCCCAGCTCCAGCATGGGGGAGAGGATGAAGAGGAGGTCCAGCCCCTTTTCCTTCGCCATCCTCTCTGCGATCTTTATGCAGTTCGACATGGAATCGGGGTTGGCGTTGAAGGTGTCGTCCAAAACCAGGCACCCTTTTCCAAGCCCCCGGCTTTCAAAAAGGCTGAGCCGGTGGGGGCTGACCCCCCTGAGGCCCGAAAGGCCGGATGCGATTTTTTCGTCGGGCATGCCGCACGCTTTGGCGCATGCCGCCGCGGCGACGGCGTTGGAGGCGTTGTGCTCCCCTAGGAGCGGGAGGCTCACCCTCCCCGCCGGCTTTCCCTCCAACACCAATTCGAAGCTCGCCCGCCCCAGGCCGTCCGTTCGCAAATTTTTGGCGCAGGCCTCCATCCCCGGGCGGAAGCCCAAGGAGAACCAGCGCACCTTCGCCCGGGTCAGGGACGCCATCTCCCTCACCCTCCTGTCTTGGGCGTTTAAGACGGCGGTGTCGGAGGGCTTGAGATCCCTTACGAGCTCGCTTTTGGCCCTGAATATGTTCTCCCTCGATCCGAACTCCCCCTCGTGGGCGAAGCCCACCCTGAGCTCCAGCGCCACGTCGCAGGGGGCTATGGAAAAGAGGCGGGAGATGTCTCCGATCTGGTTGGCCCCCATTTCGGCTATGAGGTAGCGGGTGCCTTCGCCTACTTTGAGGCAGGTTAGGGGGAGGCCCAGCTCGTTGTTGAAGGAGCCCTCGTTTGCGGCCGTGGGGGCGAAAGGCGAAAAGAGCTGGAAGAGGATGTCTTTGGTGGTGGTCTTGCCCACCGACCCCGTCAGGGCGATTTCGCAAAAGCCGGGCTTCTCCCTCCTCTTGTGGAGGTTGGCCTTCGCGAGCGCCGAAAGGGCGGCTACGGAATCTTTCACCAGGATCTGCGGCAGAGGGCAGGACGGGTCGGCCTTATGGGTGAGGGCGGCCTTGAACCCGTTTTCAAAGGCCTTGCCTATATAGAGCGCCCCGTCCGTCTTTTCGCCCTTTACGGCTATGAAGAGATCTGCGGGGGACAAAGTCGAAATTGACGCGCTCTCGACGAGGCGGGCGCCTCCGCCCCCCAAAAGCTCCCCCCCGGTCAGGCGCGCTATTTCTTCAAGACTCGTCTTTATCATGGCCCTCCTCCGGCCGATCTTCTTTTTCTTTTTCCCCGGCCCCGCGCCCCTGGGGGAACCCTCCGAATACGCTGACCGCCTTCCTTATGGAAGCCGTCGTTATCCCCGCTGACCGCGCCATGGAGATGGCCGTCCTCACCGAGG
>JAFYIA010000038.1 GCA_017538865.1 Aeriscardovia sp.
AGCGCACCAAGACCAACGCGCGCACCCGCAAGGGCGTCAGGCACACTGTGGCTGGCAAGAAGAAAGCCACAAAGTAATTTTTAGCGATTGAGGAATGAGGATTCATGGCTACTTCTAAACAATCTGTGCACAAGACCAAGCACAGGGTCCGCAAGTCCGTCCCGCTGGGGCAGGCGCACATCAAGTCCACCTTCAATAACACGATAGTGTCCATAACCGACCCCACCGGGGCCGTTCTGGCCTGGGCCACCGGCGGCGACGTCGGCTTCAAGGGGTCCCGCAAATCCACTCCCTTCGCCGCTGGGATGGTTGCGGAAGCGGCCGCCCGCAAGGCCATGGAACAGGGGGTCAGGAAGGTCGACGTCTTCGTCAAGGGGCCGGGATCCGGCCGGGAGACGGCTATTCGCTCCCTTCAGTCCGCAGGCCTGGAAGTCGGATCCATAACCGATGTCACTCCTCAGGCCTACAACGGCGTGAGGCCCCCGAAGCGCCGCCGTGTCTAAGTTGTACAAGAGAAATCTGGCTAACAATACAGGCCGGCCCGCCTCCGACCCAGATCGAAAGGATTGAAAAGGTGCTTATTGCACAACGTCCGACAGTGGTTGAGACAGAAATCACTCCCCAACGATCATGTTTTACCATTGAACCGCTCGAGCCCGGATTTGGTTACACTTTAGGCAATTCGCTTCGCAGGGTCCTTATGAGCTCCATTCCGGGGGCCGCCGTCACTTCCATCCGCATAGCTGACGTCCTCCATGAGTTTTCCACTATCCGGGGCGTCAAGGAAGATGTGACCGAGCTCATTTTGAACATCAAGGGAATAGCCCTGACCAACGAGTACGACGAGCCCGTGGTCATGTACCTGCACAAGAGCGGACCCGGGGAGGTGACTGCCGGCGACATTACCCCTCCTGCCGGAGTCACGATTTGCAATCCAGAGCATCATCTGGCCACCTTGGCTGAAGACGGCGCGCTTGAGATGGAATTTACGGTGGAGAGGGGCAGGGGCTACGTCTCTGCCGAACAGAATGAGCAGGAGGGCCAGGAAATCGGGCGCATCCCGATAGACTCCATCTATTCTCCCGTGCTGAAGGTCAGCTACAAGGTCGAGGCTACCAGGGTCGAGCAGCGCACCGATTTTGATCGCCTGATAATAGACGTGGAAACCAAGCCCTCTATCTCCCCGAGGGATGCTGTAGCTTCCGCGGGCTCTACGCTCGTGGAGCTCTTCGGACTGTGCAAGGATCTGAACAGCGCGGCCGAAGGCGTGGAGCTGGGTTCCACCCGCAACCCCTACGGCGCCCAGGAAGTCGTGATGCCCATAGATAACCTCAATCTGACGCAGCGCTCGTACAACTGCCTCAAGCGCGAGGGGATCTACACCGTCGAGCAGCTGATTAGCCACAGCGAGCAGGATTTGCTCGAGATCCGCAATTTCGGCATCAAATCCGTCGACGAGCTGAAAGAAAAGTTGGCTGAGATGGGCTTGTCTCTTAGGGCGTCCTCCGAGGGCTTCGATAGGGGGGAGCTAAAGGATAATGACTTTTACAGCCCAGAAGACAACGATGAGAATACTAATCTCTAATAAGGAGAGATAATGCCACAACCGAAAAAAGGCCCGCGCCTGGCTTCCAGTCCCGCCCATGAGAGGCTCATGCTCGCCAACATGGCTACCAGCCTCTTTAGGCACGAGCAGATAACCACTACGCTCAAGCGCGCTAAGAGGCTCCAGCCCCTCGCCGACAGGCTTATAACCTTTGCCAAGGGCGGAACCCTCGCAGACCGCAGAAGGGTCATGCGCCTCATCAGGGACAAGTCCGTGGTGCACAAGCTCTTCACCAGCATTGCGGACCGCATGGAAGGCCGCGAGGGAGGTTACACGAGGATAGTCAAGATCTCTCCCCGCGTAGGCGACAACGCCCCCATGGCCATAATCAGCCTCGTGACCTCCGAAAGCCCCAAGGCCGCTTCCTTGAAGGAAGCTGAAACCGCCGTAAAGCTGGCGGAGGATGCAGCCGCCATGAGCGAAGAAAAGCCCATGGAAGACGCCGGAGAGGCCGTGAAGGAAGAGACTGCCGAAGAAGCCGAGGAGAAGTCTGAGGCTGAAGAGGAAGCCAAATCCGAAGAAGAGGAACCGGAAGGCAAAGAAGAGTAGCGCTTTGGTTCGCCGGGGGGGGGATCCGTCCCCCCTTTTTTTATCATTGAATCGTGCGCATAAAGGTCGAGTGCTCCTATAACGGCTCAGCTTTTCACGGTTGGGCCAGGCAGACGGGCGAGAGGACTGTTCAGGGGGAGATCGAAAGGGCCCTCTCCACGGTTTTGAGATCCGAAATCAGGATCCAAGTTGCAGGGAGGACTGATGCCGGGGTGCATGCCAAGGCGCAGATTTTTCATGCCGACCTTCCTCCCCTCGAAGGGAGGCTTTCGGATCTTTCCTATCTTTGCAATCGTGTGAACTGCCTTTTGGGAAAGGATGCGGCCCTGAAGCGGGCCGAGCCTGCCCCCTCTGGATTTGACGCCCGCTTTTCAGCCCTGAGCCGCACATACGTCTACCGCGTTTCCCCTTCCCGCAGCTCCAGATCGCTCTTCCTGAACGGATTTGTATGGGATTTGAATTTCGAGCCGGATTTGAGCCTTTTAAACTCTCTGACTCCGAGCATTTTGGGGCTGAAGGATTTTGCCTCATTCGCCCTGCCAAATCCTGGAGGGACTACTATAAGGGAAGTTAAAGAGGCCCATTGGGAGAAGGGAGAAGGGGAAATAGGGTCCGGAACCCTGAAATTCACCATCAGAGCCGATGCCTTTGCAAGAAAAATGGTGCGATTCCTCGTAGGGGCGCAGATCTGCGTAGCCAGCGGTAAGAAGCCTGCAAACTGGTTTTTTGACAAGTTCGGATCCTACCGGGACTTCCCGCCTTTGGCCCCGGCTGAAGGGCTGACCCTTGAGAAAGTTGACTACCCCGAGGATGGGATGCTCGAAGCCCGGACTGAAATCACCCGGGCTGTGAGGAAAAAAGAAGAATTGGGCGGTTGAAGGGAGATTCGAACTCCCGGAAGCCACAGGCTTCATACGCTTTCGAGGCGTACTCTTTAGACCACTCAGACATTCAACCAGTGCGGAGCACTCCGGCAATTTTTACACTAATGTCTTCATATTTCAAGTGTTTTAGCACTTGATAGTTTTCCTTCCTTATGTTTTAATATCAAAGTACACTTTTTAGTGTGACGGTGGGTTTCCCAAGTGGTCAAAGGGAGCTGACTGTAAATCAGCCGCGGAAGCTTCGCAGGTTCAAATCCTGCACCCACCACGCCTCAGTGGCTCAGTGGTAGAGCACCTCCTTGGTAAGGAGGAGATCGTGAGTCCGATTCTCACCTGAGGCTCTCAAGGCGGGATAGCTCAGCTGGCTAGAGCGTACGACTCATAATCGTAAGGTCGGGAGTCCGAGTCTCCCTCCCGCTACT
>JAFYIA010000004.1 GCA_017538865.1 Aeriscardovia sp.
CCTCTCGAGGTGCAAGAAAGGATCGCAGGCGTCTTGGACAAGTTCGCATCCCTCACGTTTTCTATGCAGGAAGGGATCCCCGCTGAAATCTCCCTAAGGCGAAAGCAAATGGCCTGGTACAGGGACGCAATGTTCAGAGCGCTTTCAGAGGGAAGGGAGAAATAAATGGGAACTTTCAACGTTGTCAGCCGGGGGGAGTTTTCCACCGTTTTGGCAAATAAGGATGAGCTGAAAAGACTCCCCAAGAATCGTGATTACCAATACGAAAGGGATCTTGAAGGCGAATTTGTTCGTTCACTCTGCAGTCTAGGCTACGAAGAATATAAGGGCTTACATACTGAAAAAGGCCTGGAAGCCAACTTGAGAGAACAGATCGAAAAGCTGAACGGGTACCATTTTTCAGATGCCGACTGGGACGGGTTCTGCAATGAAAAGCTGTCGAACTTAGACAGGGAAAAAAGCCACTTGGATTATCCAGGAAAACAGCACCTTAGACTTTACGGACGAAAAGGGCGAGCTCCACAACATAAAGCTCATCGACAAGGAAGACCCATCCCGCAATTTCTGCCAGGTCGTCCGCCAGTTCATAGACCAGGCAGATACGGGAAGACAGAAAAATAGGTATGACGTCACAATTCTTGTAAACGGCCTCCCCCTAGTGCACTGTGAACTGAAAAAGAGGGACGTCCAATTGAAAAATGCCTTTAACCAGATAGACAGGTACAAGGCCCAGGCCTTTTGCGATGGGATGGGCCTTTTTAACTTCGTCCAAATCTTTGTAATAAGCAATGGAGGGGATACCAGGTACTACTCCAACACCGTCGAGGGGGATGGGAGGGCCGATGAAGACAACTTCAAATTTGCCTGCAGATGGACGGATCAGAAAAACAGGCCGATAAAGGATTTGAGCGAATTTTCACAGGCCTTTTTCAACAAGCGCACCCTCCTCAGCATTCTGACCCGCTACTGCGTGTTTACGGCAAAAGACGAAAAAGGAGAAAGGCGCCTTCTTGTAATGCGCCCCTACCAGATAGCTGCGACGGAAAAGGTTTTGGAAAAGATAAACCAGGCACATCTGAACGGCAAATTCGGGGCGGAAAGGCAGGGTGGATATGTCTGGCACACTACAGGCTCCGGCAAAACCCTGACATCTTTCAAGGCCGCGACATTAGCTTCAGAAATGGAAGGAGTGGACAAGGTGCTTGTCGTAGTCGACAGGCAGGACCTGAACGACCAAACTATAGAGGAATACAACAAGTACCGCGAAGGGTGCGTGGACTTCACCCTAAACTCCAGGCAGCTGGAGGCCCAGCTGGAAAATGACGACATGATTATTGTCACGACTATCCAAAAGCTCAACGCCCTGTGCCGGAGGAAAAAAATCCCTGAAAAAGTCCGAAACCTAAACTGCATCTTCATCTTCGACGAGTGCCACAGATCCCAGGCGGGCACAATGCATTCTAACATCGTGAACAACTTTAAAAAGTACCTGCTTTTCGGGTTCACGGGCACTCCGATTTTTGAGTCAGACAGAAAAACCCTCAGCGAGGGCAAAGAAATCGAGGCCACGACGCCCAATATCTTCGGGGGACTGCTGCACGAATACACGATAGTGCACGCGATTAACGACGGAACGGTGCTCCCTTTCCAATATTCGCTCGTCGGCCTCGATGCCACGACGCCCAGGGCTTCGGAAAATTTGCGGATACAGGCCAATGCGGAGTACATCGCCTGGAACTTTGGCTCTTACACGCACAAAGGTCGCTACAACTCCATTCTGGCCGCAGAAAGCATTGAAGCCGCAAAGAAATATTGGGCGGCTTTCAAAAGCTTGGAAGAAGACGGGCTTGGAAACTTCAAAATGGCCATAGTCTATTCAGCACAAGGAAGCGATGAAGGCGAAATAGATCCTGAGGCTGAAAGGCCGGAAAACAGGGCCTTTCTGAAAGAGGCGATTTCGGAGTACAACCGTGAGTTCGGCTGCAGCTTCTCCATGGAAAACGCCAAAAGCTTCCAGGAATATTACAGGAACGTTTCAAAAAAGATGAGGGCTCGGGAGCTGGATCTTTTGATAGTGGTGAATATGTTCCTGACGGGATTCGATTCCAAATGCCTGAGCACTCTGTGGGTAGACAAGAATCTTGAAAAACACAACCTCATACAGGCCTTTTCGAGGACGAACCGGATTTGGGATTCTACAAAGGACAAGGGCATAATCGTTTCTTTCCGGGATCTGGAGGAAAAACTGAACGAATCTCTGGCCATGTACGGATCCGATGCCAAAGCGGACAAGGGCCTGATATTCGGACGCTCCTATAGGGAGCTTATGGACGGATGGGAGGACAAAGACGGGGCCCACAAAGGCTACAGGCAGACTGCCCGAGAGTTCCAAAGTGAATTCCCTGTAGGCGAGGACCTTATCGGGGAAAGGGCGAAGAAAAAGTTTGCGGACGATTGGAACGAGATACTCAAGAAATCCAACCTTCTCTCTACCTTCCCCGAATTTGAAGAAGAGGATCCCATCTCTCCCAGAGACAGGGAGACCTACAACGGCACTTACCTCGACCTTCGCGATCAATTCAGGGTCTGCCCGGAGGAGGATCCTGATCTCGCGGAGGTGGCTTGGGAAGTCAAGCTTTTGAGCCAAAAGGAAATCGGAGTCGACTACATTTTGAACCTATGTGCAAAAGGGGGCACCATAGAGGATGTGGACAGAGCGATAGATTCCAGCCCGGCCCTGCGCCCTCAAAAGGCCGTCATCCTAAAGTATCTTGAAGATCCCGGGGCTCATGAAGGAAAGGAGGACTTTTCAGACTTCCGGCGCAGGGAGAGGGAGAAGGCGCTGGATCGGATCATAAAAGAGGCCCGCTTAAAGCCCGAAAAGGCCCGGGAATTTTGCAGGGAGTGGATTCGCACCCAAAATCCCGACCCCTTCACAGGTAGCGCCTTCCCGGACATCCTTCCCCCGATGTCCTTCTTTGGCGAAGGGAGGGGAAAGAAAAAGGCCGAAGTCGAAGCGGCACTTCAAAACTGGGCGGAAACGTACGCAGTCCTGGGTTGAGAATTGCCGGCGCCATAAAAAGAGAAGAATTGAACCCCCAACCTCCTTCCGGAGACAGGAACTCCATCCTTTGAGCTACGGGTCCGCTTAAGCGGTTCTGGCAGGGATCTGATACAGCTTTCTCGCACGCATTCGACTCCCTATGGGGCTCTTTAAATATTTAATCGGAGAAACTGGCATCTATCGAGGTTTTAATTTCCGCCAGCTTTAATGAACCGAGGGGAAAATATCGGAGAGTCACAGTCAATTACCCTGTTGCCCCCAAATCAGCTTTTGTGTGCGAGAAGTTCAAATGCCGAAAAAATCATGCCTCAGAACCCTCAAACTTATCCAGCGCTAACTAAAGCGGGAGCTCATTTAAATTTTGGCAAAATCCCTTAGCAGATGCAGTGCTGCAAATCTTTACCCTCCGCACGAATTAACGCTTTTAAAAGCCAAGCAAAAACGAAGCTGCATCGGAAGAAAGCGCCATTCTAAGCGTAATTTTGACATCTCTCCAGACATCTCTAGGCGCGACAGTAATAACTACTCGCCAAAAGACAACAAGATATCATGATAAATGTATGTGAATTTAGTTAGCCAAACGAGAAGGAGAATTGAGTGACAAAAGGACGTCATGCCAAATCAAGCAAAGTAAATCAAAAATTGGGAGTAGCGGCGATCGCGGGGGTGACGGGGCTTGGAACCATGCTTTCCATGGTGCCCGCATCCTTCGCAGACACCCTCCCCTCCAACAATGAGAGCCAGAACACCGCAAGTTTGACCCAAAGCCCAAAGAAGCTGCGGGCCGCCTCCTCCGCTGCAAAACTTTCGGTCGCGCGGCAAGGCGCCTTCGGAGCCGTCAACGCCGCGCAAGGCGCCGACGGCGCAACAGAAACCGCTGATGCCCCTGATCTCGCCGCAGCCAATAACACTTTTGCCACCGAAGCTGGAAATGCCGCCGCTGCAGCTGAAAACGCTTCCGAATCTTTCAGCCTCGTTCAGCAGCAGGCGGCTTCACAATCCGCCGACATACAAAGAGATCTCAAAGCCCTTTACAATGATTCCACGTCCCCCGCCACGGGATCCCTCGCTACGGACGCTCAGAATTTTGACTCCTGGGCGCGCGATTGGATTGCAGCTGCCAACAAGGGAAGTGCAGGATACGCAAACTATCTGGAACAACTGAATGCAGTAATCAGCGATATACCCATGTGGGAAAACCACGGCACCCTTACGGTCGACAATTCGGCGGATGCCGAGGCCGTGTTAGACAACCTGAAAATAATGAAGGCGAGCGTGGAGACGCTGCAAAACCTCATGGAGAATTGCGATACGGCTTCAATGTCTCCGGATCAGGCCTTTTCAACTGCGCAGCAAGACGCCTTGATGGTCAACTCCAAATTCCAAGAGCTGCAAAAATTTATACGCCAATCCTCCCCCATCGCCCATGACGGGGGTTCGGGATCCGTACCCGGAAGCGTGATCGGGTATGGAGGGCAGCGCTATGAGGCATGGCCCGACGGGAATCCCTTCGGGGGGTACAACAGCTCATACATATGGGAGCTGCTGGGGAACATTCAGAGCACTTTCTTGAGCAAGTTGTCGGAATATGAGAATCCCCCTGCAGGCTGGGCGCAAGACTACTCCAACTACAAGTATCTGCAGTCCGTAGAGCCCTATGCGGAGCAAATTTCCCAGGACGCCTCTTCCGCCCTTGCCAAGGCCCAGGACGCCGCAGCGAAGATTGCGGCTGCAAAGGAGCTGGCGGAGCAGAATACGGGGGACGCCGCTTCCGACGCGGCCGCGACGGCCCAGGCAAAGCAGGACGTCCAGGACGCCTTGCAGGAGATAGGGGAGGCAAAAGCCCTGGAGGGAGAAATGGCGGCTGCCATGAACGGGGCTCTGAGCCAGTATGCCCATGCCACCGGCGCTTCTCCCACAGCCAGCGTCAACGGAACTGCCGTGGATCTTCCGACCGCCACGAATGAGAATCCCCTGTATTCCCAGTCTGACATTTCTACCATACAGGCCGCTCTAAGCGAGGCGGCAAGCCAGGTAAACACCCTCCTTTCCGGCTCCGGCTCCGGCATGGGGAGCGGCGGCCTTCTCGGGAGCGCCGGCGCATGGCAGAAGGCCATCTCAGCGCAGAGAAATTCCGATAGCGCCCAAAAGAAGACGATCCCTGCAGGCGCCCAAAAGGCCTCCGGCGATATGCAAAAGGCGCAAAAGGATCTAGGCAACCCCAAACCCGACAGCGCCGGCAGGGCCCGCATAGGGGGACTTCCTTCCATCGGCGGAGGGGAGGCCATAAGACAGACAGTGGCACCCTCCAGCGCCGAAGCCCGCATCCGACCTTCAACGCCCGCATCCGACCTCGCCACTACAGGCTCGGACGCCGCGGCGGCCGCCATCGGCGCCGCAGCACTCCTGGCCGCGGGCGTCGCGGCAGAGCTGCTGAAAAAGAAGGGACTGAAGAAGGAGAAATAGCCTTCCAGCCCTTTTAGGCCGGCCGCGGGGCCGGCTTTTTGTTTTCAGATAAACAAAAGGAAGGCCGGCGTAAGCCGGCCTTCCTTAAGAAAGCTTGTGGGCCCGAGGGGAATTGAACCCCCAACCTCCTGTTCCGGAGACAGGCGCTCTATCCTTTGAGCTACGGGCCCGCTTACGCCATTTTAGTACTGCTCTAATACAGCAGGCAGGCGAGCCG
>JAFYIA010000039.1 GCA_017538865.1 Aeriscardovia sp.
ATGATCAAACCCGACATACGGAACGTAGCCATAATAGCCCACGTGGACCACGGCAAGACTACCCTTGTCGACGCCCTCCTCAGGCAGGCCCACGCCTTTTCCGACAGGCAGAAGGTGCCCGAGCGGGTGATGGACAGCGGTGAGATAGAGAGGGAAAAGGGGATAACCATCCTGGCCAAGAACACCGCCATAAAGTACAGCGGCAAGGCCGCAGGGGAATTGGGCCAGGAGAGCATCACCATAAACCTCATCGACACCCCGGGCCACGCCGACTTCGGGGGGGAAGTCGAGAGGGGCCTGTCGATGGTGGACGGGGCGATCCTCCTGGTGGACGCATCTGAAGGGCCCCTCCCCCAGACCAGGTTCGTCCTGCGAAAGGCCCTGGAGGCGAAGCTGCCCATAATACTTGTGATAAACAAGACCGACAGGCCGGATTCCAGGATCGCCCAGGTGGTGGGCGAAACTACGGACCTGCTTTTGTCCCTGGCAGAAGACGTGATGGCGGAAGGGATTGAAGTCGACGTCGACAAGCTCTGCTCCCTGCCCGTCCTTTACGCCTGCGCCAAGGCGGGAAGGGCCGACACCGTACGCCCCAAAGACGGGCAGATGCCGGCCAACGAGGACTTGGAGCCCCTCTTCGCCGCCCTCGTAAACGAGATCCCCGCCCCCTCCTACGATCCGGATTCCCCCCTCCAGGCCCTCGTGACCAATATCGATTCTTCCGACTTTTTGGGGCGTTTGGGGCTCATCCGCGTCTACAACGGGATGATTGAAAAGGGTAAGACCTACGGCCTGGTCAGGGAAAAGGGGATGGAGAGCTTCAAAGTGACAGAGCTTCTCAGGACTTCCGGCCTTACCCGCGCCCCCTCCCCCGCCGCCGGCCCCGGAGACATCGTGGCCGTGGCAGACGTGCAGGACATCATGATAGGCGAGAGCATAGTGGATCTGGACGATCCCAGGCCCCTCGGAGTGATCCACATAGACGAGCCGGCCATCTCCATGACCTTCGGCGTGAACGATTCGCCTTTGGCGGGCACCGAGGGCAAAGACCACAAGCTCACAGCCAGGATGCTCAAAGACAGGCTGGACCGCGAGCTTGTGGGGAACGTGTCGATAAAGGTCCTCCCCACCGAAAGGCCCGACATGTGGAAAGTCATGGGCAGGGGCGAACTCGCGCTCTCGGTCCTGGCGGAGCAGATGAGGAGGGAGGGGTACGAGCTCACGCTCGGCCGCCCCCAGGTCGTCACCCGCAAAGGGGAATCGGGCGAGCTCCTCGAACCCTTCGAAGAGGCCACGGTGGACGTGCCGAGCGAATTTGTGGGTGCCGTCAGCCAGCTCATGGCCCTTCGCAAAGGGGTCATGGTCTCGATGAAGGACCACGGATCCGGCTGGGTGCGCCTGGTCTTTTCCGTCCCCTCGAGGGGCCTTATAGGCATCAGGGCCAAGCTTTTGACCGACACCCACGGCACGGCCGTCAGTTCCTCCATCCTCACCGGCTACAAGCCCTGGGGCGGGGAGATAGTTACAAGGCAGAGCGGGTCTATGGTCTCGGGCACCAGGGGGACCGCCACCCCTTACGCCATGCAGCACCTGCAGGCCAGGGGCGTCTTCTTCGTCGAGCCCCAGAGCCAGGTCTACGAAGGGCAGGTAGTGGGGATCGCCAATAAGCCCAGCGACCTGGACGTGAACATAACCGTGGCCAAGCATATGACCAATATGCGCTCCTCTACGGCCGACGTCCTTGAGACTTTGACCCCGCCCATAACCCTGAGCCTCGAAGAGGCGTTGGACTTTGCGGCGGAAGACGAGTGCGTGGAAGTCACCCCTGAAGCTATAAGGGTCAGGAAGATCATTTTGGATAGGGAGCAGTGGTACAAGTGGCGCGCCAGGCAGGCCAGGGAGGCCAAGTAGGCAGGGCGGTTCTGGCCTGGGCCAGGATCGCGGCCTTCGGGGCCATCGCGGCCTTCCTGGGCACCGTAATTTCCAGGGACGGCGTCGACGGGCCCTTTCCCTGGGGGCTGCTATGCTCCCTCCTCTTGGTCTTTTTGACCGCTCTCCTCGCCCGCCGCTGCCGCGGGATAGCCGGAGTGGGGGCGGGCCTGGTGTTTTCAAGCGCCTTGGCATGGATCCTGGCCCTCTCCCCGGGGGCCGGAGGGAGCATCCTGGTTCCTGTGGCCTCCCCCGCCTTCACCACCTTTTTCAGCGCTTCTGCCGGATACATCTGGCTTTTCGGAATGATAGCCGTACAGGTCGTAGCGGCGCTCCTTCCCAGAAAATGGTTTCCAGCCAAAAAATAGCCGCGCGGCTTTAGAATAAGTACCGATGACGACGCTTATTTCCACATCGAACCTGAACGGCCTGAGGGCCGCCTGGAGGAAAGGGCTGGGAAGCTGGATAGGGGAGTTCCTCCCGGACGTCTTGTGCGCCCAGGAGGTCCGGGCCCCCGAGTCCGCCTTGGGCCCGATTATTTCAGGCATCTCCGGCATCTACTCTTCCAAAGGCAAAAAGCTCTACACCGCCCACCAGGTCTGCAGGGTCCCGGGGAGGGCCGGGGTGGCGGTCTTCAGCGTCTTCCCCTTTGAAAGCCTGTCTTTCGGGCTGGAGGGCTTGGACGAGGACGTGGACACCGGTAGGTGGATTGAGGCCGGGGTCCGCTTCAAAAGCGGAATGTCGGTGACGATCGTGTGCGCCTACGTCCACTCCGGAGACAGCGCCGACGGGGAGAAGATGGCCCAAAAATACCGCTTTCTCGACCGGGCCACTTCGAGGATTGAAGAGCTCCTGCTGAGAGGGGGAGGGGAGATTCTCATATGCGGGGATCTCAACATCGCTCACACCCCTCTGGACATCAAGAACGCCAAAGAGAACCTGAAGAGCTCGGGCTTCCTTCCCGAAGAGCGCTCGTACCTGGACAAGTGGCTTTCTTTGGGCCTCAAAGACGAAGTCAGGGACTTGCGGGGCGCCGGCCAGGGGCCCTACTCCTGGTGGAGCTACAGGGGTCGGGCGTTCGACAGGGATGCGGGGTGGAGGCTTGACTACGAGCTGGCGACCCCGGGGCTGGCGAAGAGGGCGGAAGGGTTTTCCATCTACAGGGCCCCTAGCTATAGCCAGCGTTTCAGCGACCACGCTCCGGTGAGCGTCGAATACGAGTGCTAGGAGGAAGAGTGTTTAAAAAGCGGGAGAAAAAGGCTGAGGCCAAAGAAGAGCTGAAAGAGGAAAAAGCGGAGGCTGAAGAGAGGGACGTAGAGGAAGAAGAGCTGGAAGAGAGCGAGGAGGGCCCGCAGCGGCCCGGGCCTTATGACGCGTCGGATCCGGATGCCCCCGAAGGGGAATACCTCGACTTGGGAGCGTTGAAGATCCTGGGCAAGCCCGGCCTCTCCATGCACCTTTCCCCCTCCCCCGACAGGAAGAGCATAGTCGACCTCACCTTCAGCTACGGATCTTCCTCGCTCAAGCTCACCCTCCTGGCTTCCCCGAGAAGGGTGAAGTTCTGGGAGGAGCTGAGGAGAGACATCCTCTCCTCCCAGAAAGGATCTAGGGAGGCCGAAGGGGCCTTCGGGCCTGAAATCTTCTTCGAGACCAAGGTTAGGGAAGGGGTGGAAATCCCCACGAGGATTGTGGGAGTGGACGGCCCGCGCTGGATGCTCCGGGGGATCTTTGCGGGTCCTGCGGCCACGGGCGGGGAGGAAAAGGAGTTCCTCGACAGTTTCTTTTCTACCGTGATCGCCGACAGGGGCAAAGAACCCCTCGCCCCCGGCGATCCCGTCCCGCTTATCTTCCCCCCCCAGCTCCTTCCTGAGAACATGGCAAAAGCCGCCGCGGGCCAGGGGCCCGAAATGGCAGACGTCAAAACCAGGCAGAGCGTTCAGGAGACCCTGGAGAGGGGCCCCATGTTTACGGAAATCCGCTGACTAGGCGAAAGCAAAGGGGAGAATGGAAGAAGAGTCCGAAAAGAGGAAAGCGAGGAGGGTGGTTTCTTCCGCCTTCCAGCCAGCCGACGCGCCCGAAGATCGGGGCCGGCCCGAGGCGAGGGGCGGGGGAAAGAAAGGCTTCGCCTCTATAGCCCAGAGCGACACTTTTTCGTTCATGGACGCCGTCGGAGGATGGAGGGGGATCTTTGAGGCGGTTGGCCCCAGCGCCATATTCCTCATCCTCTTCATCTGCACCCGCAAGCTCTCCATAGCCGTAGTCTGCTCGATAGGGATCTCCCTGTTCTTCATAGCATGGCGGTTCATAATGCGCGAGAAGATGAGGAGCGCGGTCATAGGCCTCATCCTCTCGGCCATATACCTCGGGGCGGCGGCAGTCAGCCACAGCGCCAGAAACTACTACCTGCCGGCCTTCATTTTGGACTTCTGCGCTGTCGTAATCTTTCTTATAACCCTCCTTTGCAGGTTCCCCATCCTTGGGATCCTGGTGGAGTTTTTCCACACCCCCCCGAAAAACGGCCTCCGGGCCTGGGCCAGGGAGTGGAACGGGGATAAGTTTCTTCACAAGGCCTATATGAGAGCCACCTGGGTGTGGGTGGCGCTCTTTTGCATCCGCCTTGTGATAGAGGTTCCCTTCTACTTTGCAAACAATATAGACGTCTTGGGGACGCTCCACCTGGTCTTGGGAATTCCGCTCTACGCCGTGACGGTGTGGGCGTGCTGGATGATAATCTCCCCCCAGATAAAGAGGGTAGACAGGCTCAGGAAATATGGCGGCTAAAGAATATAGGGTCCTGATCGAAAGGTTTGCAGATCAGGGGCGGTGCGTGGCGCACGTTGAAGGGCGCGTAGTTTTCGTGCGCTTCGCCCTTCCGGGGGAGGACGTGCTGATCTGCGTGGACGAGCCTGCGAGGCCTTCCGACAAGTTCTGGACGGGGGAGGTAAAAGAAGTCTATAAGGCGTCGCCCTTCAGGGTCGCCCCGTCATGGCCCGAGGCCGGCCCCGTCTCCCAGGGGGGCGGCCTGGGAGGGGCGGACCTTTGCCATGTGAGCCTGGAAGGGCAGATCGAGTGGAAGAGGCGGGTGATAGAGGCCCAGCTCGAGCGGCTGGGCGGAGTTGAGGCCGAGTGCCCGGTGGAGAGGCTGCAGTTCGATATCGACAACGGCGGCCTGCACTGGAGGAGCAGGATAGAGCTGGTCGCCAACCCGCAGGGATTTCCCTCCATGCGAAAGCGCGGGAGCCGGGATTTAGTCCCAATCCGCACCATGCCCCTCTGCTCTTCGGAGCTTCTAGATGAGGCGGACAAGGCCGGGATCTGATGCGGGGGCCTTCCTCCAAATGCCCCCGTGAGGCTTTCCATTGGCTCTAGAGGAGGAGGGGATTTTTCTATAGCCGTAGGAGGCAAAGTAGTGGCGGGCCGAGAGAAGCTCGCCGAGGAAGTGGCCTTGGGGGATCGCCGTTACCGTTACGAGGTGCGCCAGGACTGCTTCTGGCAGGTCCACGTCCTTGCCGCGCAGACTTTGGCTTCCAATGTCTTTTCCCTTGCCAGCAAGTTTTCCGGGGTGCGCGCATGGGATCTCTATTCGGGTTCAGGACTGTTTACCCTGCCCCTTGGAACGCTGTTTAAGGAAGTCAAAAGCGTGGAGCAGTCCCCCCTGGCCGTAGCGGCTGCGAGAAAGAACGCCGGGAAGGATCCAAAATTCGATATAAGGCGCGGGGAGGTGTCCAAAGCAATCCCGTCTTTGGGGGATTCTCCCGACCTCGTAGTGGCAGATCCCTCGCGCTCTGGCTTGGGAAGGGAAGTCTGCCGAGAGTTGGGCCGGAAGAGCGTGCCCGCACTTATATACGTCTCCTGCAATCCTACGACTTTCGCCAGAGACTGTGCATTTTTAAGAGGGGAGGGGTATTCCCTCTCCTCTCTTAAAGGTTTTGACCTCTATCCCTCTACGCATCACGCCGAGGTTATGGGCCTGTTTTTGAAGTAGCCCTCCTTCTAAATTTTTAGCCGGGGTTGCCAGATTGAAAAAGGCTGCATTTTTCAGCTGTAAACATAATTTTTATTAAAAATTTATGAATTGGTAATACATTTAAACCTCTCAAGGTCAAATTGATAAAAGAGATTCCCTTCGAGGGCTTTCAGCTGTTTTTTTGGGGGGGGGTAGGAAGGATGCTCAAAGTGAAAATTAAGAAATTTACAGTAGCTTTTGGAACTGCCGTTGCGGTGGCGGCCTGCTGCCTCTCCGTTGCGTTCGGCGCAAATGCGGAGACGATTAAAAGTGACACATCCGGCACCGCTGCAGTCAGACAGGATGAAGAAGGGGCAAGAACTGTTACTGTATCCAGCGGGGGAAACGGCAGTAAGGCCCTATTTCAAAAGGCAAAGTTAAATCAAAAGTGAGCCAATGCCTCTAAAGGGGCGGCTCTAAAATCGGCAAATAAACGGGTTTCTGTCCGGACTTCGCACGCCGAAGCAGATTTGAGCACTTCCACATCTTCCACAACTTCCAAGCAGACGTCTTCTCCCAATCCTCCCGACAGCCTGCTTGAGAAAACCACTTCTACATACCCATGGTTTGATTACCCGGGCTTTGTCAATTTTTATTCCTCCCCTAGCATCAATATCAAAAATTGGAATTCTGCTCAGGGAGCCCTCCAGGTGAGGGTGTACCTTCCCGCAGGCACCGTGTTTTCTTACCAATACGCTCAAAACCAGCCCTCTCAAGGCTTTGATCCTCCTTTCACTTCTGACTCGGCTATAAAGTCCTACTTTGACAATGCAATGTCTGAGGGCAGCGTGGGTTCAAACGGAATCGAGATACAGAACAGTAATGGCGACGGCATCACAT
>JAFYIA010000040.1 GCA_017538865.1 Aeriscardovia sp.
GCCAGAGAGATCCCCTGGTCGAATATCAGAGGGAAGGGTACCAGATGTACTCCTCCATGGTCGAAGCCATAAAAGAGGAGTGCGTCCATCTGTTCTTCGCCATAAAGGCGCCACAGATAAGGGAAGTTGTGGACGCGCAGATGAGGGAAGACCGGCAGGAAGAAGAGGAAGCTAAAGAGGAATCTGTGAGCCTCGAAAGGGAGGAGGCGGCTGAAGGGGAAGAGAAGGAAGTGAGCGGGGAAGTGGAAGCCAATCTTGCCCCCATTACCCACGAAGACAAAAAGCTTCCGCTGGACGTGAGGGTCAAAAACTCCTCCGCCGCCCTTTCGCCTTGGTCGGACGGGCGCACCTTCCCGGGCACGCCCAAAAACGCCCCTTGCCCATGCGGATCCGGCAGGAAGTATAAGATGTGCCACGGCCAAAATGAAGTAAAGGAAGAATCGGAGCAAAAAGAGTAAACTTTTTGCTTATGGTAAACATTTTTGCCTTGGACATAGGCGGAACAAAAATCGCCTGCGGCATATACGATGAAAATCTCGATCTCGTCCGCGAATGGAAAGTCCCCACCGGGAAAAGCCTCTCTGACATAGAGGGGGCTGTGCTCAAAGCCTGCCGAAGGGCTCGGGAAGAGGAGGGGATCGCCGCCATAGGCATCAGCGCTGCCGGGAATATAAAGCCCGACCGAAGGACCATAGCGTTTTCCACCAATATCCCCTGCTGGATAGAGTACCCGCTTGCCGAAATCATCGAAGGCGAGTTCGGGGTGCCGGTAATTGTTGAAAACGACGCGAATGCGGCCGGATGGGCCGAGTTCGCCCACGGCAGCGGCCAGGGAAGCTGCAACATGGTCATGGTGACTTTGGGCACCGGAATGGGCGGCGCCCTGGTCTTAAACAAAGAACTATACCGCGGGAGTTTCGGGATGGCGGGGGAAGTGGGGCATCTGCCCATGGTCTCCTCCGGCCTCCCCTGCGGGTGCGGCCTATTCGGGTGCGCCGAAAAGTACGCCAGCGGAACCGCCCTTGAGACTTTGGCGAAGCAGGCCGTGAGGCGCGACCCAGAGGCGGGGGCCAAGATTTTGGAGCTGTGCGCAGGAGATCCTGAAAAAGTAACGGGCTCCCTGGTGTTTGCGGCCGCCGAGGCGGGAGACGAACTAAGCCTCAGCATCTTTCGGGAGACGGGCGCATGGCTGGGCAAGACCCTGGCCGCCATCAGCGCCGTCCTCGACCCCGACACATACGTACTGGGCGGATCCGCTGCAACGCCCCTCCTTCTCGAAGAGGCCCGCGCGGCCTACCCCAAGTTCCTCCAGGCCTCCTCTTTCAGGCCCCATGCGGAAATCAAGCTTGCCAAGTTCAGCGGGGACGCGGGAATGATAGGGGCGGCCGATCTGGCCCTCAGAAAGGTTAGGGAATAGAAGAGATGTGCACATCGGTCACATGGGAAAGCGAAGGCCGCCACTTTGTGGGCAGGAACCTGGACTTTGAAATCTCCTACGGGCAGCGCCCGGTAGCCACTCCCAGAAACTACCCCTTCCACTTTAAAAACGGCCTCTGCATAGAGAGTCACTTTGCAATAATCGGGATGGCCGCCGTAGCCGAAAGCTACCCCCTCTATTTTGATGCCACCAATGAGAAGGGCCTCTCCGCCGAGGGGCTGATGTTCAAGACCGCAAAGTACTCTTCCGCCAGGGGCGAGGGATGCTTTGCATCCTTCGAGCTCATCCCCTACCTTTTGGGGACCTGCGGGAGCGTAAAAGAGGCGAAAGGGCGCCTCGGGGAGATCAGGGTGACAGACGAAGCCTTTTCCCCTTCCTACCCTCCCTCCCCCCTCCACTGGATGATTTGCGACCAGAAGGAATGTATAACGGTCGAAGTCGAAGAAGGGGAGGTCAAGGTCTACGACAACCCCGTGGGCGTCCTGGCCAACTGCCCGAGCTTTGACAAGCAGCTGTTCAATCTGAACAACTACCCCACCCTCTCGCCAAAAGATCCCGAAGACTCCTTCGCCCCCTCTTATGCGCTTTCTTCCTATAGCCGCGCCATGGGGACACACGGCCTTCCAGGGGGGTTAGACTCAGAATCCAGGTTCGTAAGGGGCGCCTTCTCCAAGCTCAACGCTTCCAAGGAAAAAGACGAAAAGAGGGCCGTAGCCCAGTTCTTCCACATACTCCGCTCCGTATACCAGATAAAGGGGCTGGACGCGGTGGAGCACGGGTTTGAGTACACTATCTACACTTCCTGCGTCGACATGGACAAAGCCGTGTACAGGTACATGGTCTACGAGGACTTTGAGATCCGCGAGGCAGACCTCCATTCCTGCGATTTGGACGGGTGCAAACTCACAGAGTTCTAAAGCCCGAATCGGGCATTAAAAAAGGGGGAGCCTGGCTCCCCCTTTTTCGTCTTTCTCCTTTAAGCCTCAGCCTGGATTTCAGATGCGGCCTCCTGCTCCGCTTCGCGGAGCTCTTCGGCCTCCCTCTCCCTCTCCTGGGCTTCAAGCTTCTTCATAGGTCTGTTTGCAAAGACTATGCAGGCCGTAATTGCCGCCAGCCCGAAGCAGCAGATGACAATTACAAGAACCGGTTTGTAGGTCTTGCCCAAGATGTCGTAGAGCCAGCCGTAGAACTCGGTGCACAGGGCCACCATGCCGTAGCCCGCGATGCTGATTCTGGAGTAAATGACGCTGTACTCCTTGCCTCCGAAAGCTTGGCGCGTAACCCAGGGAACGATAAGTCCCAAAGTTCCCGTCCCAGAGCCTGCAAAGAAGGCGCTGGCCACGGCCACGGGGTAGTAGTGGGTGGACAAAAGACCGATCCACCCCAATATCCCGGGAACGGCGAGGATTGCCACCGCGAGGTTGGTGTTGAGCTTGTCCAAAAGGTAGCCCCCGTAGGTTTTGTCCACAAGGGAGCCGATCTCCGCAAAGGAGCAGATGGAGGCCGCAGTTATGGCCGACAGCCCAGCCGTCCTTTGGTAGGGCTGCATGTAGGAGTCAAATCCCCTCACCCCCTCAAAGAAGATGACCATGAGGACCACTACTACAAAAATCCCGCTCGTGAACGCCTGCTTGGTCGTGAGGCCGATATCCGGGTTCAGGGAGTGCTTGCGCTGTTTGCCCTTCTTCGCGGAGGGCATATTCGCCAGAAGGTTCTCCTCGCCCCAGGCATATTCGCCTTTGGCGCGGTCAGGCTTGAACTTGAGCACGAAGAGCGTGAAGGGCAGGAGGCATATGGCGAACGCCAGGCCAATGGCTATGTAGCCGCCCCTCCAGCCGAAGTGCTCTATGACCACCACTGCCAAGGGCTGGAAAATAGTCCCGCCGAAGGCCGTAAAGGCGAACATAAGACTTAGGACCGTCCCAAATTTCTCGGCGAACCAGTTTGACAAGAGTATGGTCGGCGCAAGGATGAGGGGGATGGTGTAAAAAAGCCCGTTTATGAAAAATATCACGTACATCTGCCAGAGCGAGGTGACAAAGTAGCAGCACAGGTAGCATATAGCGCTGCCGCCTATGCACACGCTTAAAAGCAGCTTGACGTTGATCTTCTCCAAAAGGTTTCCGGCGACGATCAAAATTACCACTGTAGCTATCAGCTGGAAGGTGACGATGAGGGAAACCTGATCCTGCTTGGCATGGAAGGCCGCGCGCAGCGAGTGGTAGAACTGCCCGCGGGTATTGCCTTCGAGCCCTTGGCCTATAAACTCCAAAACGCAGCACCCCACCCAGATGGCCCACGGCTTGTACTTGTGGGTATTGGGGGGAAGGGATTGTTTTTGAGCCGAAGGGCTGATAGAATTAAAGCTTCCATTGGAATCGGAGTTTGAGGTCCCGATTTCCGTGGTGTTTTCCATTTTTGTTTTTTTACTCCTTCTAACGGGGATCGGGAGACAGTTCGCACCTACCTCCCTGAGGCGAGGGAGCCTCGTTGTTACAGGGTACTATATGCCCTGTACATTTTCGCACCCAAAAGCTTCCTAAAAACGGCCTTCAACATCTTTGTTTTCAACATTTTTGTGCAGTGCAGAATAGAGGGACGCTACGGAGTTTTTGGGGCGGCTTAAAGCGGATCCGCAATTTTTCCGAATGGTTTTGGCATAGGTTTTCGCAATGGATCTTTTTTGCGTTAGGAGGGCCCAGAAGCTCTCTTCTCCGGGATCTAGTCGAATAGGAATTTAGAAGCCCCCCTTCGGCAGGTTACAAGGCGAAAAATGGATTCCACAAGGCTTAAAAAGGCTTTTTGACCGATTCAAGCACGGTCGGGCATGGGAAGGGAGGTGGTCGCAGAAGAGGCATTTTTCCAGTTGGCGACGGCAGACCCTCCAAGAGACTTTTCCCGCAGAGAGGGGCTAGGTAAATCAGATCTGTTTGAAAATGAAAGCTTATGGCCCCGAATGAATGAAAAATTTTCTATCCTTGGCAAGCAGATGATTATCCCCAACTTGGCTCCGGACTGGATCCGAGTCCTAAACTCAAAGTTCTTGCCATAACCGACAAATCAGAAAGCCTTTACGCGTTGGCCGCCCCTGCGGGCCCTACGAGGTCAAAAACGAGATCTGAATTCTCTGATTTAGGCATGCCTTTTTCTCTATACTTTCAAATCTTTTAAGCCCGGCGGTTTTAACTTCTAACAGAAATTTGCCCCTGATCGGTTGCCTCATTTTTATCGTCTGCATTTTTCGACATGAAAACTGGTGGCTCAAAACTTGGCTCTCTTTAAAAACTACCTTATACAGAAGTCGTTTGGAAGGGACAGCTTTCTGCAAAGACACGATTGGGGCTACCAAATTAAGCTTTTTATATTGCAGCTCATGGAGGCAAGTCTGCATTGAATCTGTAGTGAAAATATTATATACATACGTAAATATGGGGCGAAGGTTCCTTTCTGCAATGCCTAGAGCTCTTCTCGTGCCCTCATTTTTCATCTATGAGATAACCTATAGCTCCCAGGAAGGGTAAAATCCTCTCTAGGAGAGAGAGCGCGTGATTTTGAGGAGTATTGACATGCGAAAAGGGATAAGAAAAGGCAGGCGCATGCGTTTAATGGGGCTGCTCGCAGCTTTTTGCGTACTGCTTGCCTGTGGCATCGGGGGAGGGTTTGCGGCAAAAAGCTATGCAAATTCAACTTCCCCTCATGTTGGTTCAGAAGCGGCAGACAATGCGGATGTCGCTCAAACTCTGGATGAAAATGTGTTCCCCGGCGAGCAATTCACGCTGGAATTTCAACCTAGCATCAATGCTTCGAAATTTGGATCTACTGCGGCATCGGCCATGGTTTTTAACGGCAGTTATACGATCCCCAGGGGAATTTCTGTAGCTCCCTTCGAGCTAAACAATCCCACCTCGCTACAGGAGGTTAGAAGGCTTATAGAAGAAGGGGAGTACTCTGGGGATAGCTCCAATCCTTTCCTTGGCGGCATTTCCAGCAATGGGAGTTTGGCCACCAGCTCTCCGTTCACCTTGGAGGGATACTTCATGCAGGCCTGTACGCAAGACAAAGTCCTTCCCCAGGGAATCGGAAGTTACTCGGGAAAGGCCGTGGATTCATTGCTGGGAAGCCCAAGCTCCATGACTCCCGAAGAATGTTTCGCTTCTCTGCAAAATAATCTCATTGTAAATTACAGCGTGGGGGACAGTACTTACGATATTGTCAGACCCGCTGAAATGGCAGAGTTCTTGGGGAAGATTAACATACAGCTCTTGCCTCTCTCTGACATTCCCAATAGGGTTGCCGTATCGAATGTGAGTAAAATCCAAATCTCCGTGTCTGCCATTGCCATGGCTCTATATTATGCTCTGACGGGCAAACAGACAGAGCCCGTTACAGGGCCCCTCAATGTAGTATTGACTGGCGCGCCGTTAGAGAATGATCTGGCATATTCTTCCCAAGGGGCCGTCGCAGAACAAGATCTAGATACAACGAGCATTGTTCAGCCTACATTTGCGTATCCAATAGCATACAAGTTTCAACAATACGGCAGTCTAACAACTTCATGGGAGAGCGACCTTCCTTCTTCAGCACAGATTCTTCCTTCCTCCGACGCGGGGCCATTAGGTCTTTGGTTTCATCTCGTAAATGCGAAAGGCGAGCCGGTTAATGTTGCAAAAATTGGGGTATCTGTATCTACCTTTGAGCAGGGGTCTT
The DNA here is from genome assembly GCA_017538865.1 of Aeriscardovia sp. Taxonomy (GTDB): domain Bacteria; phylum Actinomycetota; class Actinomycetes; order Actinomycetales; family Bifidobacteriaceae; genus RGIG1476. The sequence goes on from JAFYIA010000040.1 coordinate 6,146, forward strand.
CTGATCTGAGGTCTGCGATTCTTATGCCCTCCTCTTCGACAACTGCCGCGACAACCTCATTGTCGCCTTACCCGTATATTTACAATTACTGTTATCCCGACTCCGGCGGCTGCCCTACCTGGCAATTTAGCATTGATGCAATGCCCCACCATCCAGGGTACTTTGGGCTTTCCGGGCTATGCGCTGGGACTTACACGATAACCATTCTTAACGCGAGCGAGGGAGATCCCACCTTCAAGGTTATCTTGAAGGGCTATAACCAGCCGGAGATTTTTGAAGCAGTCAATGATCTTAATATTGAAAATTCTTCTACCAACACGATAGGGGAGCCGATCACAAGCCCGAACACCCAGTTGCTGGCAGGCAATGGAAAAGTTGCCACTGATCCTCAAATTTATAGAACCGTAGGAAGCGAAAACGCCGTTAGATACCAACTCCAGAGCCCGATTCCCGATGATTGCAAATCTTTAAAAATCAGCATATCAGCCAATAGCTATGGAATAAATGCGTCTGCATTGCAAATTGCAGGGCTTGCCCTCAGTGCCCTTCAAAAAAATGCGGGTGAAACTATACTTTCTACCACTTCTACCGGGATAGCCTTGGACTTTAATCAGAAAGCGCTGGCCTACATATGGAGCAAAGGGCATTTGCCGGCGACCCGCAGCTCTGACAACGACACGTCAACTATGGGATCCACCCACATCTTATCCGTGACTATCCCAGTTTACCTCACCAGCTCGTTTTCAAATGGGAAGGCAATGACGTACAGCCTTGAAGATTCAAGCCAACACTTTAGAGGGAACATAACTCCAGCCCTCATGACTAACGGCACTGCAGACGGGCTGCCTTCTGCTTCGCCCTCCCCGACGGATAGTTCTTCTAAAACCGGACTGTGGTTCAAACTCCTCTCCAGTGCTGGAAAACCCATTACAAAGGCGCAGTTTTATGTAGAAAGATATGAGGAGGGAGCTGCCGGAGCTATGCTGATGCCTGTAAAGACTGGAGAGAATTTTTCCGGATGGGGGTGGAGCGGAGTCGATCCATACAACAAGTCCTCTTGCAACTTGCTTCAAAATCCTTCGTGTCTTGACTCAAGCATCGTGCAAAACAACCTGATTACTCAAGATAATAGCGATGGCACGTACGGCGTAGGCGGACTCGGAAACGGGGAATACATAGTGGGCGTAGCTGATGCCAGCGGATCCGAAGGTACGGTGCTGACATCCTTTAAGGTTACACTGCAGGGCTCAAAGCCGGAAGTTATATCTACTGACTCCGATTCCACTCCAGAAGCTCTAGCTGACCCTTATAATGCTGGAACCGCCGGGGGATATGTCATGGGGAACGGCGGGGCAGACATGGCTACCGGAGATTATGGCAATCTTCTCCCTTCAAAGGATGCCGTGTATATACTGGGCAGCGCGGATATTAATGACGGTCTTATCTCTTCCCAGTACCCCCCCACGTTGGCCGGGGCCGCGACTTCGTATGTCTGCCCAGCCAATCGCGTATCGCTGCCTTCAGAATGTTCAGAAATGGAAGGAAAAGACTACCTGACCGAAACCGTAGGGCAAGAATTTGAAAGCGATTGGGTAACGTTCTTACCGTTGCCAACCGGATCTGCTTATGAAATGCAGCTCAATATTCCGATGAATCTCAATGGCGTAAAGCTGGCACATCCAACACCGGACAATATCAGCATTGCAGGAACACCGCTGAAGGATATCCCTGGGGTCTCGGAAGGGGAAAAGGAAATTACGTACGCAGCCCCTGAAAACACTCCGCTTCCTGTTATACATATTGGCACTAGCGGCGGCTCAAACATTGCACGCTCCAGCCTTGGAAAGATGGAGCCCGCCAGGCTTTCACGGAAAAGGAGATCTGCAAACTTGCTATCCGAAGAGCAAGTTGACTGCTACAGCATAACCTTGACGGTATCCTCCTACTCATACCTGGATCAGCATGGAATCAACGCGTCCGACGGGGCTCTTTCCTCTTCCTTGTCAAGGCAGGTAGCAGTAACCTTCCCTACGGTCCTCACTTCTTCATTTGTCAATTCTCAAAAAAGCATTCTGGGACTGGAAGGAATAAGCCCTTCGGCGGTATTTTACTGGCCTAGCTACCTTTATGAGGGTCAGATGCTAATTGGGGAAAACGCGGCAGAGGTAGGCGAATCTAATATATATACGAACGGCCCGGCGAACGACTCCCTCCCCGCCTCCCTCTCCATGTCTTCCAATTCCTCTGAGACGGGCCTCTGGTTCCAGAGCCTTTGGTGGGGGAGGGGGCCCAGCGCCTACGCCACAGGCGCCAAGTTCACAGTCTCCCAGACCCAGGGGGGAAAGACGGTGTACCTGACGCCTGAAGAGGCTTCCGGCAAGTTCTCCGGCTGGAGCTGGAAGGACTCCCCTTACGACTTTTCAGAGCAGAATTCCGACGCCGACTTCTCCTTCGGGGGCCTGGCCGACGGGACTTACACTGTCACCGAAGTAGAGCCAGCGACAGGGGCGCAGCCCTCTGGATTCTCCTTTACGGGGACTTTGAAATATTCTTCTCCCGAAAGCTTGAAGGCGGTTACAAATCCCTTAAATCTTCCCTCGCCTTCTGGGGGAATAGTCCACAGTGTGCCCGCAGGCAGCGCCAGCCCGTCGCCCCTGCCCCTCACAGGAGGAAACGCGATTCTTATATTTGTCGCCTCTTCCATTCTGATCCTGGTCTTTGGAGGAGTGGCGGCTGTTGTGTACCGAAAGCGCAGGAATGGAGGGAGGTAGGAAGCAAGGCTCATTTAAAACGAGACCCCGATGCCGCGCCCTTTAGCTGGAGCTTATTGTTGAAGAAGGCGCATATGGGGGTCTTATATTTGGATCCCTTTAAACTGTTTCGTTAAATTTTATGTGGGGCAGGGAAATTGAAAAACAGCCCTCTACTTTAAAAGTGCGTTCCTGAACAAAGCGCCTTAACTGAAATGGTAAGACATTTTTAAAGGTTCTTCCTACATGCAGGGCGCGCCCTGGCTATAGACACGGCATATCTAATTAGCTTTCCTATTGGTAGATTGGTAGGCTCTTGCCGCTTAGGGGGCTTTCAAAAACCCGTCTCAGCCCCCTTTTTCATTTCCGCCCTTCCTTAAAGGCCGTTTGTAGCTTTATAGGGCTAGGCAACTTGCCATAGGAAAGATACCCGAATAAAATCCGCGGTTAGATCGGCGCTCCGGGGCGCAGGGAAATTTTGCTGAAGCGTTTTTAAGTCGTTCTTCTATAAGGCATCCCAGACTTTTGCCGATGAAGCGTCTGCCTTATGCGAACTCCTTTCACTAGGGTTATGCCCCAAAGGGGGAGGAAATCCAAACGCTTTGCCTGATTATTTGGAAAGCTATGTCAGTTTTTTGAAAAAACGGGACGATGGCTTCCCTTAGCGGGATACTCCAAACAGCCTCCCCTTCCTGAGGAGGGGGCCGCATCCTGCTCCCTTGTGCGGATTGGAACTTATGGCAGCGTCGCCGCGTGCGCGGCCTTTCATCTCCTTCATGACCACAACCTTTCTTGCTTTCATTCCTTCCCGAATCTTTGAAAAAGCGACATATGGCCCCCTATGCAATTCGCATCTTCTGTATACTTTCTAATTAAGAAACTGGTTTTGAATTGGAGAATTTTGGGCGAAGCCGAAGTTGAAAAAAGCCAGATGTGGCTCTACCACCTGGGAGTCAGGGTGGCCGGGGTCGTGGCGGAAAAATGGTTCACCCCGTCCGTCAGGGGAGAAGCGAACATACCTGAAACCGGAAGGGCGATTTTGGCCTCAAACCACCTGGCCGTCATAGACGATGCCGTAATCCCAATCACCGTGAAGCACAGGGACGTGCACTTCATGGGGAAAATGGAGTACTTCACGGGAAAGGGGGTAAAGGGGAAGCTGACCAAGTTCTTCTTTACGAACGTCGGCGTATTTCCTGTAGACAGAGCTGGGGGCGAGGGCGCGGAAAGCGGTCTGGTCACGGCCAGAAAAGTGCTCGAGATGGGAGAAATCTTCGGAATACACCCTGAAGGGACCCGCAGCCCCGACGGGAAACTTTACAAGGGCCATACCGGAGTGGCAAAGCTCGCCTTTGAGACGGGATCGCCCGTGATTCCCGTAGCCCTCTGGGGGACGAACGTCAGCCAGCCCATCGGGGTCGTGTTTCCCCACCGATTCCCCGTGGCCGTCACTTATGGAAGGCCGATAGAAGTGCCGAAGCTCGAGCCTGCAAAAATCACATATGAAAGGCTCCGCGGCCTGACTGACGAAATAATGCGCAGGATTATGGTCTTGAGCGGACAGCAGTACGTAGACATGTACGCCCAGGAAAGGAAGAGGCAGATTAAGGAAGAGGAGCTGCTCAAAGAGGAGGAGGCTAGAGAAATTCCGGAGTGACGGCCTGGCAGTCGCAGGCCGGAACGAAAAGCGCCATGGCCCTGCCCAAAAACTCCCTCCCTCCTCTGCCAAGTTCAAGCGACCTAGAGCACTCGTCCAAAGCTTGAACGGCTTTGACCCACAGATCCTGGATTCTTTTGTGGCTCTTTTCCACGGCCCCCGAGGATCTGAAAGTTGAAATGACTTCTTCCTCCCTTCCCTCGGTTTCCCCTTCGTGGTAGAGGGAAGAGAGGCTCTCCCTCTCTTTAGGGGGGAGAAGCGAAAGGGCGTCTGACAGGAGGAAGGTCCTCTTCTTTTCGCGGATATCGGCCCCCTTGGGCTTGCTCCCCCCCTCGAGATCCGTGAGATCATCGGCTATCTGGAAGGCAATTCCCAAGGGGGTGCCTATGGCAAGGCCCCACTTTCGGGCCTCACCGTCCTCAATCCCCGCCTCCAAAAAACCTAGGGCTATAGGGGCCACCGTGGTGTAGCTCGCCGTCTTGTAAAGGTAGATGTTTTCAATCCCCTCTTCCAGCGCTTTTGGGTCGTCTAGCGGAAGCGAAGGGGAATTGATATCCAAAATCTGCCCCTTTTCCACTTGCATCTGCATCCTGCAAAAAGCCCTTATGGCGGGAGCCGTATTTTTCCCAAAAGACGCCCCGAGGAGCGCCTCTATGCTGGCCGAAGCCAGGAAGTCTCCCAGCATGATCGCCATAGCGTCGGCGCAATCTGTGTCAAAAGAGGGGGAAGAGAGTGAGGTCAAAAACGCCCTCCGGCTGGAGGGCTTCCCCCGGCGGATGTCGGCCTTGTCTACAATGTCGTCATGCACGAGGGCCCCGGCCTGAAATATCTCTATGGCGGAGGCGGCCTCGCTTCCTCCCCGGCCCCCTGCGCAGAGCGAAGCCGCCATCTCGAGGAGTGCCCTCAGCCTCTTTCCTCCCCTCAGAGCCTCAAAAGCCTGGCAATCGAAAAGGGATGCCGCTTTGCCCAAAGGGCCCTGGAGGGCGGAAAAGCCCGGAAGGGAGAACAAATTTTCCATCTGCCCTTCAACCCTTTTCTTGGCAGCGGCCGCCCAGGAGGCGAAGTCATCCCGATCCGGACGGGGAAACACAAAAGCCATACTGTAAATGTTACAGTCGGAGCCTGCCAAGGCTTTGGCTTTAAATGGGGGATGGAATAATTATGAAATTAATTTTGTTTGAGATTTGGCGGATATTTTGTACAGGAAGGCAGGTACCTTAAGATGCCTCTGATGCCACAGTCAGATGAATTTGACGAGAAATATGACGAGTCTGATGAGGATGATGGCGGAATTGAGATAGAGAAGGGGAGGGATCCCCATTCCCACGAGCACTTGGATAAAGTCGCCGGAGCCAGTGCCGACCCGGTAAAGGACTACTTAAAGCAGATAGGCAGGGTATCCCTCCTGACGGCCGATCAGGAACAGGATTTGGCTGAAAGGATAGAAGCCGGGCTTTATGCTCAGCACATTTTAGATACCGCCCAGGAGGGGGAGCTGTCTTTCGAGTACAGAAGGCAGCTCCAGTGGGTGGCAAACGACGGCAAGAAGGCAAAAGACCACCTCCTGGAAGCGAACCTCAGGCTGGTGGTGTCCTTGGCCAAGCGCTACATAGGTAGGGGCATGCACTTTTTGGACCTCATCCAGGAAGGGAACCTGGGGCTTATAAGGGCGGTCGAAAAATTCGATTACTCCAAAGGCTTCAAGTTCTCCACTTACGCCACTTGGTGGATAAGGCAGGCCATCACTAGGGCTATGGCTGACCAGGCCAGAACGATCAGGGTGCCTGTGCATATGGTTGAAGTGATAAACAAGCTTTCCAGGATTCAGAGGAGGATGCTTCAGGATCTGGGGCGCGAGCCTACTACTGAGGAGCTCGCCAATGAGCTCAATATGCCGATTGAAAAAGTGGAGGAAGTTCAAAAGTACGGCAGGGAGCCCATATCCCTCCACACGCCCCTCGGAGAAGAAGGGGATTCGGAGTTCGGGGACCTCATCGAAGACACGGATGCCATAAGCCCCCAGGACGCCGTAGCCTTCTCAATTCTTCAAGAGGAGTTCAGGCAGGTGCTCAGCACCCTTTCCGAACGGGAAGCCGGCGTCATAAAGATGCGTTACGGCCTGGAAGACGGCCAACCCAAGACTTTGGACGATATAGGCAAGATCTACAACGTCACCAGGGAGAGAATAAGGCAGATAGAATCCAAGACCATGAGCAAGCTGCGCCATCCGTCGAGGTCCAAGGCGCTTATGGACTTTTTGGACAACTGACCTGACTGCGGGGCCCGGCCCCCATTTTTTTGCCCTTTTTCAGAGGTTCTGGGTTTTTTAGCCGAAAAGAACGATGCAGAATAACAAGTTTGCAAAATAAAATTAAATTTATTGCCGCCGGCGCGGAAGATCCGGATGCGTTCAAGCGGGAAGCCGGCCGCCTGACGGGCATTAAGGACCCTTATCCTAAATTGATCCTGGCCAGGATACTAAGGCGCGTACCGGCGCGATGGAATAAAAACCAAAGGTGCTGCCAATGGCCTTCCCCCAAGTCCCCTAAGTGAGAGGCGCAATCAGACTTTAATTGCAAAATGCCCCTTCTGCCAAGAAGGATGCGCCCTCCATTTTGCAGTCCCTTCGGCACCCGAAGAGGGAACGAGGGCGGAACAGACCCCGTAAGGTGCGCTGCGCCCCCGTTTTTAACCCGTTATTCGGGGAAGAGAAAAATCGGGATGCGGGCGCATTCCAATCCGAGCCACTCCCAAAATATGCCGCCCCGCAAGGCTTCCCAATTAATTCGATCCCGAGGCGGATGTGGAAGAAGAGCCTTGGGAACCCGACTTGCTTTGGGAAGATGAAGTTGAAGACTTAGAGCTGGATCCGGCGCTTTGCGCGGAAGGGTTCTGGCAGTAGACGGTGATGGTGGATCCGGAGTCCACGCTGCCTCCGGAGGTAGCGAGGCTCTCGCCGCTGGGGGCCTGGAGGTTTTCAACCACCCAGTCGCCCTGGGCGTTTTGAGGGGCGAGCTTCACTTTGAGCCCCAAAGACTCCAAAGCATTTCTCACCACAGACAGCACCTCCCCCCTCAGTTCGGAGGGGACTGTCACTTTTGGAGCCCCCGCCGAGACGTTCAAGGTGATCGTCGCCCCTTGGGACACCGCGCTGCCTCCCTGGGGATCCGTACTTATGACCGTCCCCTTGGGGACCGAAGAGCTGTTTTCCTGCTTTATGGAAATGTTAAACCCGTCCTGGGAGAGGATGGTCTGCGCCTCGCCTTCGCTCTTGCCCGCCAGGGAGGGCACCGTGGTCTGCCCGCTGGAGATGAAGAGGGTGATCTTCGTCCCTTCAGACGTCTTCGTTCCTGCGGCGGGGGACGTCCCCGTAACTTTGTCTTTGGGGATAGTGGGGGAGTTTTGCACTTCCACCGATCCCACCGTGAATCCGGAGACGCTCAGGCTCTGCTCCGCTTCCTGCTCCGTCA